>JBAWWF010000130.1:0-4017 GCA_037146895.1 Alphaproteobacteria bacterium
GCGAGTGCCCTATTTTCTTGCTGTCCGGCACCCAGGAGCACAGGTATTACTGGGTACCGGACGATAAGATTTTCTAAAGGACTCACGATGTTCGTCCAAGAAAATCTAATCTCCGGCATGACAAGTATGAGGTAGCAACTCACTTTTAAGCCTTTTTTATCCCGAACTGAGGTTAATACTAACTTCTGTAGTTGGATTGAAAAAATGACATTTCCCCTGAAGTGCCGTCTCGAAGGGGCCGTACAATTGCGAGCGTGAGCCGAAGCAATCCAGGAGTCTTTTATTATTACTGTGACCTAAGAAGACTATACCTCTCGCGACTGAAGAGCTGTTGCTGTAGCACAACAGCTAAAGGGTAATTTTTATTAAAATGATAATTTAATTAATTTAATGTTTTATGACATAGAAAAAAGAATGTACATAGTAGACATGGATCGAATACTTACTGCATCAGATAGCGTCTTATTCTCTTAAATAGTTGAGACTGGTGCTCAGAAATAAAAATGGGAAAGAAATATGCATTATTTAATACTTATGATAGCTACCTTGCTCGGAGTTACTAGCACTTCGTACGCTAAGGTAGTCGAATATAAGCTGAATGTAAACGAGCAAAAAGTCAATATTTCTGGAACAGAAGCAACGGCTTTAACGCTAAATAGCTCGATACCAGGACCTACACTGAAGGCAAAAGTGGGGGATATATTACGAGTAGCAGTGACAAACAATCTAGATATTGACACTTCAATACATTGGCATGGTGTACTTGTTCCCAATAACATGGATGGTGTTCCCTATGTAAATGGCCCACCTATTAAAGCAGGAGAAACTTTCACATATGAATTTCCTATCAAGCATAGCGGAACATATTGGTATCATGCCCATTCTGCACTGCAAGAGCAGCAAGGCGTTTATGGTTCTCTAGTTTTTTATCCTGATCATGAGGTAAAAGATTATGACGAAGAACATGTACTCGTTTTATCTGATTGGACAGACGAAAATCCTGAACAAGTTTTAGCCAATCTTAAAAAAGACTCAGACTATTATGCCGTTAAAAAAGATTCTGTTCAGTCCTGGCTCAAGGTTCTGGAAAATGGCCCTGAAGCAGTAAAAATTAGAATAAATAATGCATGGACGCGCATGGGGCCTATGGATATGTCAGATATCGGGTATGATGCGTTTTTGATTAATGGCAAAAAATCTTCCATTCTCAGTCATGCCAAACCAGGCACGCGCGTGAAGCTTAGAATCATTAATGCGGCAGCTTCATCATATTTCATTTTTGAGTATTCAGGTGGCCCAATGAAAGTCATTGAATCTGATGGGGTAAAAGTCGACCCGTTCACCGCTCAGAAAATACGAATAGCTATGGCCGAAACCTATGATGTTATTGTTACTGTACCAGAAAATAAAACGTATGAATTTAGAGCATCAGCAGAAGATGGAACTGGGTATGCTGTAACCCATATTGGTCATGGAAACTTACTTCCTGCGTCTACATACCCAAAACCAAATTTGGTTCTCATGGATATGATGGAAGGGATGGACCATGACAGTATGGGGGGTCATGACATGAGCAATATGAAAATGCCTATGACAGAAAATAATGCAGCTCATAATGCTATGGATATGTCAGATATGCCGAAGATGGATCACTCCGCAATGAAAAACATCAAAGATTCTAGGCATGATACCATGCAAATGAAAAGTGAAGCATCGAGTCATAGTGATAAACTATCACATGTTGATTACTTAAATAGTTATAAGCCGGTTAAATCTCCAGTCGTCACAACGTTACCAAAGGAAAATCCAACTCGCGTTGTGACGCTAAAATTAACTGGATCAATGGAAAGATATGTTTGGTCTATCAACGATACACCAATGTATGCAGCAGACGAGATTGTTATCAAACGAGGAGAAAATGTAACATTTGTGCTTGTTAACGAAACAATGATGCATCATCCCATTCATCTACATGGTCACTTTTTTAGAGTTTTAAATGGTCAGGGTGAATATAGTCCATTGAAACATACGGTAAATGTGGCTCCGTTTGAAACCGTAGAAATTGAGTTTGCCGCCACGCAAGAAAAAAATTGGATATTTCACTGCCATAATCTTTACCATATGAAGTTAGGAATGGGCGGAGTGATTCATTACGAAGGAACAAAACATGATCCAGCACTTATGGACCACGCAGAAGATCACTCATCTGAACATGGCAATACATGGTTTAGCTTAACTAGATTAGAGGGGTATTCTAATTTTGCTAATGCTACGACAAAACTCATGAGACACAATGATAACTTTATTGCAGATTTCCGTTATAACTACAAAAAAGATTATGAAGGAGAGCTTATTTATCAAAGATATGTATCTCAGTTTCTAGCATTCTATGTGGGCGGTAAATTTAAAAGAGAAGATGGGGAAATATCTAACGAGGGTATTTTTGGTGCAACATACACGTTACCTTTACTGATCAAAGCTGATTTGCGAATTAATACAAAAGGCAAATTACGCTTTGGTTTAGGCAATGAGCATCAATTAATAGATAGAGTATCTTTTGATTGGCGATGGAATACGGAAAAAGAATATACACTTGGAATGAGTTACGCCATAACAAAGCAGGTTTATATTTCAGGGAATTATGATTCAAGAGAGCGCTTCGGACTTGGTTTAGCCTTAAGATTTTAATACAGGGAGAGCATTCATGCTGCCAGAAATCATACCCAATTGGCATCCGATTTTTGAGCCTTCTTCGGGAATCGCTGTGCCAACGCACAATATTTATACACCTCTAGCACTGTATGTGTAGTTTATCCATTAAAATATTTGAGATATTCTTTCATTAGATAATCCTGAAGTTTTATAAAAACTCCTTCGGATTCCTTTGTTTCTATCTCTATGGATAAAATTTCATTCTTCTTTTTTCTGGATAAAGTTTCATCTTCTTCTTGTTCCTTTTTTATCGTCGCGAATTTTTCAGAATTCTTAACCTTAAATATGATAACGAGATTGCTGTGTGCTGTTGCGAAGTAAAGACATTCCGCTAGGTCACTGCGAAAGAACTTCCGAAGACCATTGCGTGGGTGTTCAAAAACAAACGTATTGACCAACGTGTCTGTTGCAGCATCTCTCAATTTAGTAACATTGTTCTCATTAAACTTAGCCATGGCACTTTCTTTGGCGGCAGCAAGAATAAGGCCCTCAACGTCTTTTACAAACTTTTCAGTAACGTCTTTAGGGCGGTCTTCAAATGAGCTTACTATCCAACTTAGGTCGTCAAGATCCTTGGGCGCAATCTTGCCTCCGTCTTCGTTTGTCCACTTTATTATCCATGGCGTGATCCAACTATGAATGAGCTTAACAACCATATTACCTATAAAGAAATTCTGATTCTCAATAAGTTCTTTGGTTTGCTCTATTAATTGTTCGCGTGATCTCTCCTGGGGGTTCATGTCCTTGATTTCTTCTTCGATCTTCAGCCAAGTCTGTACCGGTGAAATGAGCGAGTCTGTGCAATGCAACTCTTCTGGAAATGCATTATTGAAGAAAGCCTTTGTTTTATTTTGCTCTTTAGCAAAAATATAGGCATGAACCAATGTCTCATAAGTATTAGCCCAGAACTTTGTTATGCGAGAGGTAACTGTTTCGCGATTGTATCGAGCATCCACTAGCATCTGATGGGTGATCAGTTCATTTAGCCATATGATGGAGTGGATTGGCCCGCCTGCTGCTCTTTTAATTGCTTCGGCAACCGAATTGCCGTCAAAAGAATACAGCTGCCCTGGGTGTGGATTATTGTCCTTATCTGTATTATCAAGGAATAGACCGTCTACAAGATCTCCTGCCCAAATGTTGAGGTCCTCTAAGGCTCTAGTAGTTCGCATTGCAACTAAAAAATTAATAGCGTTGCTGACAAGATCACGCTGGGTTAGGTGCAGATTTTGGTCTTTAAAATGGGTCTTGGTTTCATCATCAGTATACCTATTCAAGTCTCTAATGATACGTTCTCTGAAGAGC
>JBAWWF010000131.1:0-4004 GCA_037146895.1 Alphaproteobacteria bacterium
GGTCCCAAGGTAGGTGCGCCAGAGGCGGCCCTCCAAGGCTTCCTCAAATCTATGGGTATAACTCTTGATATGTGTACCCAAGTGGACGGCTACTGGTATGCTCGTAAAGAAATAGCAGGAGTTGCTACCAAAAGTTTATTGGGTGGGCTTATTGAGAATCTGCTCGCCAATTTTCCTTGGCCAAAATCAATGCGTTGGCCTGGTTCTACAATCCGCTGGGTCCGGCCAATTCGCCATATTGTGTGTGTCTTTGGAGGCGAGGCGCAGGTTATTGATATTCCAAGCGTTGGTTTGAAAACACAGGGGTACACGGTGGGGCATCGCTTCCTGGCTCCGCAAGCGATCACTGTTGGTGCTTTCGCAGATTATAAGGCACAGCTGGAAAAAGCTTATGTGATTGTTGACCAAAATGAACGCAAAAAGATGATTTGTGATCAGGTGGCTGTAATCGCTCAAAAACAGCAGTTGACCTGGATTGAGGACCAAAAGCTTTTAGATGAGGTGGTAGGTCTTGTCGAATATCCTTTTGCCCTCTTGGGTCGCATTGATGATAAATTCACGCATCTACCAGATATTGTCTTAGAGACAGCAATGCGTGTTCATCAACGTTATTTTGCACTTGAGACAGCACCAGGTAAGTTAGCCCCTTACTTTGTTGCGATTGCCGATATGCCGGAAAAGCCGGAGATGTTGCGAGGCTATGAACGAGTGCTGCAAGCTCGCCTAAGCGATGCAAATTTCTTCTATGAGCAAGATTTAAAACATTCTCTAGAAAAACACGATCTGGGCACAATTGTTTTTTACACAAAGTTAGGAACTGTGGCGCAGAAGGTGGAGCGCTTACAGGATCTAGTTAAAAGCGATGATGCCAAGCGCTCGGCTAAGCTTTGTAAGAGCGACTTAATGACCCAAATGGTGCGGGAATTTCCTGAGCTGCAAGGTCGGACGGGCGAGATTTATGCTGAGAAGCAAGGCGAAAGCGCCGCGGTTGCGGCAGCCATACGCGAGCATTACCAGCCGCTGGGGCCTAATGATGAGTGTCCAAGTGCATCGGCAAGCGTTGAGTTGGCCTTAGCCGACAAAATCGATACCATGGTTGGGTTCTTTGGGATTGGTGAAATTCCTTCAGGGTCAAGTGATCGATACGCTCTGCGTCGCGCTGCTCTAGGTATTATTCGCTTGATTCGCGAGAATGAGCTGCGGGATTTTGATATACAAAATCTGGCATACGAGGCTGTGGCTGGTTACAAAAAGCAAGGCCTAGCACTGACACATCCAAACCCCACCGAAGCTGTGTACGGATTTATCCTAGAGCGTTTGGCTGTTGCTTTAAAAGCAGAAGGAATTCGTCACGATTGTTTCCAAGCGGTAAAGCAGCGGATGGATAAGATTGGTCCCGTGGCTGAGCGTGCTCGTGCTCTTCATAAATTCCTAGAGACTGAAGCGGGCCAAGCACTCTTCACAGCGGCTCGGCGTGTTTCTAGCATTCTTAAGGATGTTCCCGATGAGGCTAACTTGGTTAATGAGACATTATTTGCACAAGCAGAAGAAAACAAACTTTACGAGGTGATTAAGGCATTGCCAGAGCGGCTCGTTTCTTTATTAAGCAAGCACGACTACGATCAAGCAATGCAAGCTTTAAGCGAGACCCGTGGTCCCGTGGATGCTTTCTTTGATAAAGTCACCGTAAACACGGACGACCCGACATTGCGGCAAAATCGCTTGGCTCTGCTGCACATGCTAGCCGCGCTGTTTACCCAGGTCGCTGACTTTAGCCAACTGGAGGGTTAGTGGAAGAGATTTTTGTGCGCGACACCTATTTACCTATTCTCGTATTTCTGGGCGTGGCCTTTGTGTTATCTACGGTCCTTGTGGCTCTATCACGAATTTTAGGTACCCATCGGCCTGACCCAGAAAAATTATCGGCTTATGAGTGTGGTTTTGCACCGTTTGATGACGCACGCAAGCGATTCGATGTGCGCTTTTACCTGGTTGCCATTTTGTTTATTATTTTTGATTTAGAAGTCGCTTTTCTTTTCCCCTGGGCAGTTAGTTTGGCCCGCATCGGGTGGTTCGGCTTTACATCGATGATGATTTTCCTATCTATCCTGACGGTTGGATTTATTTATGAATGGCGTAAGGGAGCACTAGAATGGGAATAGACGACCAGGCCTTGTACCAGAGCTTTAATGAAGGCTTGAAGAATGATGGTTTTTTTGTAACCAAGCTCGATAAATTAGCGGCGTGGGCGCAAGGGAGTTCCATGTGGCCGATGACCTTTGGTCTGGCGTGTTGCGCGGTTGAAATGATGCACACCGCAGCGAGTCGCTACGATCTAGATCGCTTTGGTATGTTTTTCCGGCCAAGCCCTAGGCAATCGGATGTAATGATTGTTGCCGGAACGTTAACCAACAAGATGGCACCAGCATTGCGCAAGGTTTATGATCAAATGGCTGAACCGCGCTGGGTTATATCTATGGGCTCCTGCGCCAATGGGGGTGGATATTATCATTATTCCTATTCCGTAGTGCGCGGCTGTGACCGCATTGTTCCTGTGGATGTCTATGTCCCAGGTTGCCCACCCACGGCAGAAGCACTGCTCTATGGCATCTTGCTGCTCCAGGAGAAGATCAAAAACCGCTTGGAACCGAATACTAAAACGTAACTATTTAATGCGCTTTAATGCACTGACCAACGTACAATGGCCGGCACAGCTAGCAAGCACACAGCCACGCTAATGCAGCTAATTCCTAATTGTAAGCAAAGTAATGTTGTGACCGAATCACCTAGAAGTGCCTGCTCGTAAGCACCTAAGGTTAAAAGAATTTCTGGCAGCATCAACGGCAACATCAGTAAAAGCATCAGAATGACGGGACGCGTGATCCCCAATAACAATGCACTCAAGAGAGAACCAATCGTCGTTAAGGTTATGCCAGCCAGCAAAAAGCTAGCCGCAAAAGCTAATGGAAATGGCAGGTTCAAGGTTGTGAATAACACGGCTAAGGCTGCCAACAAAGGGATAACCCCAAAAATCCAAAAGACTATAATCTTGCGCACAAAAATGTGTTCCAAGCTGTGCCTCTCAACAAGCCATAACTCAAGGCGGCCTGATTCGCAATCATCAGCGAAGAGTCGTTCTATTTCAGTTAGCAAGGTCAGTATCGCTAGCATAATCAAGACCTTCGGCGCATGAGACACAGAAGAAGGCATTTTCTGAATCAGAAAAGCATATACAAAAGCCATCAATACAAAAACAAATGGCCGTGTGATAAGATGACGCTGGCTAATTAACTCGAGATAAACAGGAACCCACAATTTTTTAATCATTTTGCAAATAGATCATTCAATTCCGCGGGTTATATTGGCATCATAATCCGCGGAATGTAGTTTGTAAAGATCGATTCCGCGGGTTATCCTATTGCTATAATCCGCGAAATATAAAACTATGAGTAGATCACATCCATGTGATCCCGCACACTTTTCACGATTTCTTTGATGTTCTTTTCTGTTACATCCAAATTAGTCGAATACTCCCAAGTTAATAGGCTCCCATTTAGTGCGACTTCTTGATACCAAATAACAGTGACACTGCTATCCGCTTTCTTCATAGAACGGTATTTCTTTAGGACGTTCGCGGCTGTTTCTTCTACTTCCACAACAATTCTAGGAGGGCGTATGGTCGCATACTGTGGTATAATATCTCCGGTCAGCTGATCAAAAAAAGCCTGTGCGCTGGAATCAAAAAACAAAGACAATCCAGAAATTATTGTGATAATTGTTTTTATATTCATTTATAAACCTTAACTCTAAATAGAAAGATTACTTTATCGGTAACTCTCCAGGTTATCCACACTCCACCGCTGTCATTCTTGGACCTGTCCTCGGGATTGACCCGTGGATTGCCCCGAGAATCTGGGACAATCACTATCTCTTAGATCCTCGGGTCAAGCCCTAGGATGACAATCTGGGGAGTTACTTTTATTGGTTATTTATTAACGCAATTT
>JBAWWF010000132.1:0-3972 GCA_037146895.1 Alphaproteobacteria bacterium
CGGTATGACAGATATGAGATAACACATCACTTTTAAGCCTTCCTTATCCCGAACTCAGGTTATTTCATAACTTCCGGTATGACAGCGGGGAACCTATCCTGCACCGCTCTATTATCCCGAACTGAGGTTAACTTATGAGAGTTACGCTTTTTTTGGACTAAATCTTCAAATACGAATAGATGACAGAGACGACCGCGTCGCAGATAATCACTAGGAAAATAGATTCAACTACAGCGCGGGTCGTCATCTCGCCTACACTTTCAGCACTGCCCTTGACACTAAAGCCCCGAAAGCATCCAACGATCGCAATGATGATGGCGAATAACGGAGCCTTACTCATTCCTACCCAGAAATGCGTAGGGCTTATAGCTTTTTGTAGCTGGTCGAGATATTGCGCTGGAGGAAGATCGATAACGGCTGACGTTAATGCCATACCCCCTAGAAGTCCGCATATGTCGCTAAAAAAAACAAGACAAGGGAGGGTGATCAGCAGGGCTATTACTCGCGGGATGACGAGAACATCCATAGGACTTAGCCCCATCATACGAATAGCATCGATTTCTTGATTAATTTTCATAATGCCGATCTGTGCGGCTATCGAGCTGGCGGTGCGCCCTGCAACAACAATAGACGTCAGAAGCACCCCAAGCTCTCGCAAAATACCGATTCCCAAAAAATCGACAGTAAAAATCTCCGCACCAAAACGACTCAGTTGGTTAATCCCTTGGTAAGCAAGAACAGTACCTATGAGAAAAGATATAAGCCCCACAATACCTAAGGCTTTAATGCCTATATCCTCGCTATATTTAACGATAGATTTCCACCGTAAAGTCCTAATCGAAGTTGCTAGATTGACGACAACTTCTCCCAAAAAGCTGATGAGACTTACGCTTAGGTCCATCAGAAAATAGGTTTGCCTCCCAACGGTTTCTAAAATGGATATGTAAGAAGGCGGCGGCGAAGGCTCGGGCAGCGGCTGCACCTTAAAGGTACGCATGATCTGCAAAAGTGCCAAGATGTTTTTAGGACCGTGGGCTGTGTAATTATAATGTTGCAGCAGATGGATAATTAAGTAGGCACCATTGCTATCAACAGTGGCCTCCGTTAAATCCAGCTCAAAACGTTGTGGGAACTTAGGCAGGCTTTTCTTCAAGACAAGCTCAGCTTTGCCTAACATGTGTCCGCCCCAAGACCCCTTGAAAGCAACCAGAGAGCGTTGCGGCTGAAAATGAATTTGCGGAATAGCTTCTATGATCATTAACCCTTCATGAATACATAAATTATTGCATAGATCACTTGATTTGAGCTATAGATCTATTAGAGTTATTTTTATTTAAGAACAGGGACATAAGCAATGAAAGACGGAATCCACCCTTCATACCATGAAATAACGGTTGTTATGACGGATGGTAGCACCTTCACGACCAAGACGACCTGGGGTAAGCCTGGTGACAAAATGACACTTGAAATAGATCCTCTTTGTCATCCAGCTTGGATAGGATATGGCCAAAGACTTATGGATACAGCAGGACAGATCAGCAAGTTTGGTAAGCGTTACGGCAATTTTGGTTTGTCAAAGTGATATTCAGAGTATCAGTCGTTACTTCTTCTTGCTAAGGGGCCTCTTGTTGTCTTAGCATCAGTTAAGACCTTAGTCCTAAGAAGTAAAGAACCATGATACGCCAAATAAAAATTGCGCCCTCTCTTTTAGCGGCAGATCCTCTCAACTTGGGGCAAGAGGTTGCTGCAATAGAAAAAGCTGGTGCTGATTGGCTACACATTGACATCATGGACGGTCATTTTGTGCCGAATTTGACTTATGGTCCGGCAATAGTACAAAACCTGAAGCGCATAACATCGCTACCACTGGATGTGCACCTTATGGTAACTCCTGTTGAGGCGATGATTACCCAATTTGCGCAAGCGGGTGCTGATTCGTTAACTATCCACGCAGAAGCAACCTCGCATAGCCACCGCGCCTTGCAGCTCATTCGCTCCTATGGTTGTTTAGCAGGCATTGCTTTAAATCCAGGCACCGATAGCACAGCTATCCTTCCCCTCCTTGATATGATTGATCTTGTTCTAATTATGACCGTTAACCCTGGCTTTGGTGGACAGACCTTCATACCCCATTGTTTAGAAAAAATCGCTGCGGTGCGCGCAATGATTGATCAACAACAACGCCAGATTCTCCTAGAAGTTGACGGCGGCATTACAGGGGAAACATGTGGTGCAGTTATTGACGCGGGCGCAGATATTCTGGTTGCAGGCACAGCGATCTTTAAGAGCCCTTCTTATGCCAAGACTCTTGCCGTTTTAAGAGGGGTCCCAGAATCGGCATGACGACTTCTCTGAACCGAACATCTTGGTGGTTTAAGTGCAAGCAGACTTCGCAAAGAATCCACCAAGCAAGCCCACTCTATCACCTCATTTTGTACGGACGGGCTCCCGATGGCTTAGTCATAACACCGACAGACCCTTGGCCTGGTGATATCGTTAAGGGCACAACCCTTCTCGAAGGGCATTTCGTCCTCGGACCCCATGTCATCACTTTTAACCAACTGTGGCTTCCCAAAACCGTTGGTGCAAAACATCTTGGGCAACTCCATGGCTTTGAATGGCTTAGAGACTTGCGTGGCGTAGGGGATAATGCAGCGAGACGTTTGGCGCGACAGCTGATTAGCCACTGGATTGTTACCAACAAACAATGGCGTTCGTTCAGCTGGCAACCAACTATTCTTGGGGATCGTATTACGCACTGGCTATCATTGTATGATTTCTTTGGTGCCAGTGCGGATGCAGCATTTCATGAGAGTTTTTTTAAGAGCTTAACGCGGCAAGTCAAACACTTGCAGCGTCTTTATCCTCTATTGCAAACTCCTTTTGAGCAACACTGCGCTTTAAAAGCTCTTATTTTTTCTAACGTAGCTCTTTCAAACGATTCTGCACAATTACCACGCTATTTAGCTGCTGTTATCGCATGCTTGAAGGCCCAAATTGATGATAATGGTTGCCATGTTTCCCGCACGCCCGAGATGCAGCTCAGAATCCTTAAGGACCTTATTGATTTGCGCAGTCTTTTGCATACGACAACCCAAAATTTTCCAATTGCTCTACAACAAATCATTGAAAAAATAACCCCAACGATTCGCTTGATGCGTCATGGTGATGGTGGGCTCGCTGCCTTTGGGGCTCCTGTAACACAAACTGCATCCGCAGCGATTGACATGGCTTTATCCCTATCTGATGTAAAAGGGCGATCGCCGTCTACAGGCACAACGATGCAATTTATTCGCCTGCAACGTTCGCAACCTAAAAATATTTTAGTGTTTATGAATGTGGGTTTGCCGCAGGCGAGCATTGCTGATGATAGTTTGACACACCTCAATTTTGAATGGAGCATTGGCAAAGAACGCGTAATTGTCCAATCAGATATTATTTTTGAGAATCGAGCGGGATTTATTGATAGGCAAGGAAATACGCAATCGCAGCTGCACAACCAGGAAGGGCACCAGCTCATAGAGGCTGCGTATGAAACGAAATCTTTCACCCATCAACGACAAATTTACCTAGCGCCTTCTCTTACGGATATTCGTGGTTCGGAAAAAATAGAGTCATCAAAAGCAGCCCTTATCAAGCTTCGCTTTTTACTTGCGCCACAGATCAAAGTCGCCATCATTCGCTCAGGACAAAGTGCCGTCTTGCAACTCAAGAATGGGCAGAGTTGGCGTTTCCATGTTTCTGGAGCAACAGATGTCACTTGCGAAACTATAATGCTTCAAGGTCCCCTTTATACAAGCAGCCAAGCCTTAATCTTGAATGCAGCCATACACAAGAAAAATCCAGCAATCATAAAGTGGGCCTTCCGAACCGCTTAGTATTATGTAACTACCCAGGTATGTTCCGCTAAGAAAGAGCCTGGATTGCTTCGCAAGAGCTCGCAATGACGGAAGTGGCGTCATTACTAGCTCT
>JBAWWF010000133.1:0-3921 GCA_037146895.1 Alphaproteobacteria bacterium
CTGGTGATGAGCCCGTGATGGTTGAAGAAGATGATGAATAACGCTAGTTCCTCTCAAAAGTCATTACTTGTAGGAATTTTTGCCCTTGGTTTCGCAAGCGGTTTACCATTCCTCTTAACTCTATCAACGCTCATCTTCTGGCTTGCCGAAGTGGGAGTTCGCAAAACCACTATAGGCCTTTTTATGATGCTTGTGGGCATACCCTACAGTATTAAGTTCCTATGGGCACCGGTTATTGATACGATTGCGCTTCCTGGATTACGACACGTGTGCGGTCCACGGCAGGGATGGGCTCTTATAAGCCAAATAGGACTCATGGCATCGCTAGTTTTCCTTAGCCAAACTCACCCAGCAGAAAACATTGCCTTAACAGCTTTGGCGGCTTTTCTCGTATCAGTCTTTGCTGCTTCGCAAGATACTGTCATTGATGCCTATCGTATTGAGATTTTGGATAAGCACTACCTTGGCCTCGGTGCTGCATTAGAATCCATTGGTTTTCGCTTTGGGATGCTAGCTTCTGGTGCAGGAGCTCTTTACCTAGCTCACTTGTTTAGCTGGGAAGATGCCTACCTTGTCATGGCTGGAGCCGTACTTCTGGGAATGATAGCTATTATTTTCATGCCCGCTGATAAGCCACATAAAAACCTGGTGCAAACTATTCTCGATGAGCCGTTAACACCCTGGCATGCTGTTTTGCGCCATGAAAAAATCTTGTGGTTGCTGTGCTTTATCTTGTTTTTTAAAATGGCCGATACAATTTTAAATGCGATGAGTACACCTTTTTTGATTGAGTTAGGCTTCTCCAAGCTTGAATTTGCCAATATTTCCAAGGCATTTGGTATAACTCTCATGATTGTTGGTGGCCTGGCTGGCGGTGGCCTGATGCATCAATTTGGAATACCAACGACCTTGCTTTCCTGTATATTCCTGCAAATTACCGCATGCTTTATGTTTGTTATTCAGTCACTCGTGGGCTATGACAGCAGCGTTTTGATGGTGACTATTGGTGTTGAAAGTTTCTGTTCAGGGATGACCGCTGCCGGCTTTATTGCCTATCTTTCGACTTTCTGTAAGCCGCCATATACAGCAACGCATTTTACACTACTGTATTCGATTAGCTCTCTCTGTCGCTTGCTTGTTTCTGCCCTAGCTGGGTGGCTAGCAGATCATATGAGCTGGAGCTTACTCTTCTTATTATCCAGCTTCACACTGATCCCTGCTGGGCTTGCCCTTGCTCTCTTAGAGTATCGGCCTAAACGCCTAGGTGTTAGGGTTAGTGCTGGTACCCTTGCGCAAGAAAGCCGGAATTTCTAAGAAGTCAACTTCGCTTATTTCCTCAGCAGCAGACTGCGGCGTTGGAGCTTCAGGAGCCGCTACTGGTGCCCTTGTGCGCCCAGAAAAACGCTCAAACAATGAGATATGACGACGACGTTCTTGTGCCTCAGGCTGCTGTGGCAGCTCTACCTCAGCGGGTTGTATATTTGAGAGGGCAAGCGTTACGTCGCTATGAAAATCTTTTTTGGCTAGTTCATCAGATTCTACGGTTTCGGTGGCAAGCGCAGCGGACGATTCCTCCAGGACCAAAAACTTATCAGAGGACACGGCATTTGTCGCATCTTGCGTTACAAAAGGCTTAGCAAAAGGAGAGCGCATTCCTGCAAAAGAGGCGACTTCAATGCTTTCCTCAGCAACTGTCGCTTTGGGTTTGGCTGGTGCCGCGGCAGTAATAGTATTTGCTGGTCCGATGCCTGTTGCAACAACAGATACGCGAATCATGCCATTCAGACGCTCATCAAATGTCGAACCAAAGATAATATTGGCTTCGCTGTCAACTTCATCACGAATACGGTTAGCAGCTTCATCTACCTCATAGAGTGTCATATCATAACCACCGGTTACGCTAATCAGAAGTGCCTTTGCGCCCTTCATAGAAACATCATCCAGCAATGGATTAGAAATAGCGGCTTCCGCGGCATCAAGAGCGCGCCGTGGGCCTTCCGCCTCACCAGTCCCCATCATGGCTTTACCCATTTCCGCCATAACTGTACGGATGTCGGCAAAGTCCAGGTTAACCAGACCAGGCATAATCATAAGATCGGTTACGCCACGAACACCTGAATAAAGCACATCATCTGCCATCCTGAAAGCATCGGCAAATGTTGTATTCTCCGTCGCAATGCGGAAAAGATTTTGGTTGGGGATAACAATGAGTGTATCAACGTACTGTTGCAACTCATCGATACCTGCCTCAGCAAGCTTGGAGCGATTACGCCCCTCAAAATGGAAAGGTTTAGTGACCACACCTACGGTTAAGATGCCAATTTCACGAGCGGCTTTAGCAATAGTTGGTGCAGCCCCTGTTCCAGTGCCACCACCCATGCCTGCTGTAATAAACACCATATTACTGCCTTGCAGATGATGGATAAGCTCTTCAAGTGCTTCCTCAGCAGATGCGCGCCCAACATCTGGCTTCGCCCCAGCACCTAAACCTTGAGTCACATTCAAACCCAGTTGAATGCGATTTGATTTATCTACCAGAGATTGTTCCAGAGCTTGCGCATCTGTGTTAGCCACGAGGAATTTAACGCCCTCTAGCTTCAAGCGAATCATATTATTAACGGCGTTTCCACCAGCACCACCAACACCAATAACCGAAATTTTGGGGCGCAAATCTAGTTCAGAATTTATCGGTAATTGGTTGCCGTTCATAATTAATCTCCTATTATATCATCACTATCTTTGATTTAGCTTAGCCGTTCTTGTTTATTAACTAAAGAACATTTTGAAGCCTTCTTCACTCCAAAGTGCTACTAAAAGTGGGGGTGCCAGTGGAAAGCCGCGCTGATCTAAATTCCTCCCGCTCAGAAAAAAAACAAGCACTAATATCAATATACCAACAAGAATGCAAAAGTACGGCAGCAGAGCTAACGGAACCCAAAGACCACATGCTAACAGTAAATAGATATCGCCGCTGCCACAATATCCTAAGTACCAGCACAATAAAGCCGTCACTCCCAAAATCAGGGCCGAAACAATTTCAGGCTCTCCAAGTAGACCTAACCCTATCAGCAGAGCAAGACCGAGGACAGGAAGCTGTCCTGATCGCCAATCCACCCATATTAGCCATAAGGTAATGGCAGCTAAAGCGTAGAAGCTCATGAATCTTTGGTATCGTGCGCCAGCTCAAAACGCTTGCCGTTAAAGGCAATGCCGATCTTGAGGATTTTGTTTAATCCTCGCTGCTTGAGCTCGCTAACGTAACCGTGAGCATCAATTTGGACGAGTGCCTCTTCAGCAGCCTTCTTTAGGATTGTATCTGAATCTTTTTTGTTGGTCGGCAACGTCACTTGCTTGAATTCCAATAAAATACTGAGCTTCTCGGGATTTCTGGAGATGATTAAGTAGTCATAGCGTCCACGGCCCGACTCGCGATTCGAGCGCAATTCATAATCCTTGTGGCCGGCAAGGCTTGCGGTAAGGCCAATCATCATACCATGGTAAAATGGCTCGGGCTCGCGGGCTACATCATGATAACTTACCGTATGGTCCATTATATGGTGAAGTCCTTTTGTAAAATTTTCCATTTCGCCATTAAGCAAATGGTTGATAAACTCTCTGTACCAATCTAGCCCGTATCCATTAGCAAGCCACTTCTCAATGATTGTCTGATATAAGTTTCTGATTTCTTGATTGGGAATAGATAGCTTGCATAGCGGTCCGCTGTTTGTGTCCTCGCAACTCCGAACCGTTAAATAGCCAGTCATTAGCATCAAACTCCAAATGGCAGCTTCACGATTTTTTTCGAGATCAGAGAACACGAAATGCTCATCTACAACAAGCTCAACAGGTGTCCCCTCTAGCAGGGTTTCAAATTTAGACTTGAAGTCGTTGCTAGATTTAAGCAGCAGATCTTTAATGAGC
>JBAWWF010000134.1:0-3904 GCA_037146895.1 Alphaproteobacteria bacterium
GTATCCCTTCTGCGCCACGCGGAACCCCGCAAGTTGAGGTAACCTTTGATATTGATGCCAATGGTATTGTGCAAGTTTCTGCAAAAGATAAGGCAACAGGCAAAGAGCAACAAATCCGCATCCAGGCCTCAGGCGGGTTGTCCGATGCAGATATTCAGAAGATGGTCGAGGAAGCTGAGGTCAATGCTGAAGAAGATAAGAAGCGACGTGAGCTTATTGAGGCGCGTAACCAGGCTGACTCTATGGTCCATTCGACAGAAAAAAGCCTTAAAGAGCATGGAGATAAGGTTTCAGAAACTGAGCGGACTACTATTGAAGAAAGCATCAAATCTCTAAAGGAAATTCTTGATGGCGATGATTTAGCCGCAATTCAAGAAAAGACAACGGCCCTCATGCAAGCTTCTATGAAATTAGGTGAGGCAATCTACAAAGCCACCCAGGAACAGGAAGCCGCAGCTCCCTCTGCGGAAACACCTGCTGCTGAAGGGACTGTTGTTGATGCAGAATTTGAAGACTTGGATAAGGATAATCGTAATCAGGGGTGATGAGTATATAGGTAGTTATCTCCTCGCGAGATAACTACTGCCGACGGGGATAATTAAAAGTGTGACCTAAATGCGAGATCCTCGGGTCAAGCCCGAGGATGACAATGGGGGGGGCAGGATGACAATCCGGGGCTTGACCTGAAGTATGACATCCTCGCTCCCTCTAATGTCCTCTTTGCTCCCTCTAATGTCCTCCTCGGGCTTGACCCGAGGATCTATCTAGGATTGATATAACTCATTCTTGATACAGCTTGAATTTTTTTCTAGTTTTTAGGTGTAGCTTTTAGGTATATTGGGGCATGGCCAAGCAAGATTATTATGAAGTCCTCGGCGTTGCGCGTAACGCTACTGCGGAGGAGATGAAAAAGGTTTATCGCAAGCTAGCGATGCAGTACCACCCTGACCGTAACCCGAATGACAAGGCTGCTGAAAAGAAATTCAAAGAAGTCAGCGAAGCCTATGATGTTTTGCGTGATGAGCAAAAGCGGGCAGCTTACGATCGCTTTGGACATGATGCCTTTGTCGCAGGTGCCGCAAGTGGCGGTGGCGGTGGCGGTTATTACACTCACCCTGGTACCGGAGGTGGTGGATTTTCTGACATCTTTGATGAAATGTTCGGCGAGTTTATGAGCGGTCGGCAGACGGCAGAAACAAGCTTACGCGGTGCAGACATACGCTATAACCTGGAACTGACTTTGGATGAAGCCTTCACTGGCAAAGCGGCCAAGCTTCGTTTTGCTACAGCAGTATCCTGTTCTTCGTGTAAGGGCGGCGGCAGTGAAGATGGCGGCAGCTCTACTAATTGCCAGGCTTGCCAAGGCCGCGGCAAGACACGCTTCCAACAAGGATTTTTCACCATTGAGCGTACATGCGCCCGTTGTCAAGGCATCGGGCAGGTCATTGAGAAGCCGTGCCGCACTTGCGGAGCTTCTGGGCGAACAAGAGGTGATAAAAACATAGAGGTGAAAATACCTGCTGGCGTTGAAGATGGCACACGCATTCGGGTTACTAAAGAGGGGGAAGCAGGCGCGCGCAATGGAACGCCTGGAGACCTATATGTTTTCATAACACTACGTCCGCACAGTTTTTTTAAACGCCATGGCAAAGACTTAATCTGCCAGGTGCCTATTCCGATGACCATTGCTGCTTTAGGTGGAACCGTCGATGTGCAAACTATTGAGGGCGCGTCAACGCGAGTAACCATTCCAGCGGGAACGCAAAATGGGCACCAGTTCCGCCTGAAGGGTAAGGGCATGACCGTGATGCGCAGTTCTTCGCGCGGCGACCTTTATGTAGAAACGCTTGTTGAGACTCCTATGAATCTTACGAAAAAACAAAAAGAATTGCTCCAGCAATTTGCTGAGGACGGCAAAGAAGAGGCGGCCAGCACCAAGTCTTCTGGCTTTTTTAATTTTTTTTCAGATAAGAATGCCTAGATGATCGGTATAGGGGTTTTGGGTGCGAATGGTCGTATGGGGCAAGCCATCATCACCGATTTGCGTGAATACCCAGACATGAAGCTTGTGGCAGCCTACGCTCGTGGTGCTATCTCCGTAGATCTAGAGGATGATGCGCTTGTCTGTAACGACCACGATACGGTATTTGCAACAGCTGATGTGATCCTGGATTTTACCTCACCCTATGCTTTGGAAGCGCACTTGCACCAGGCAGCACTAACGAAAAAACCGTTGATTGTAGGCACAACTGGTTTGGATAAGGAGCATAAGCAGCTTCTCGCACAAGCTGGTAAGCATATTCCCTTGGTCTACGCAGAGAATACCAGCACAGGTGCAAACCTCATGATTTACCTGGTGAAGCACGTAGCGGCGTTTTTGGATGAGAGTTTTGATGTAGAAATCCTTGAGGTGCATCATCGGCACAAGGTTGATGCGCTTTCAGGGACAGCGTTGGCCTTAGGTCGCGCTGTGGCACGTGGGCGCAATATCGATTTTGAAGGCAATGCCAGTTTGAGCCGCTCAAATATACGTCGGCCCCAAAGTATCGGTTTTTCTGCACAGCGTGGCGGTAGCATTGTTGGAGAGCATACAGTTAGTTTTTTTGGGGATGAAGAATCTTTTAGCCTAACGCACCGCAACTTTTCACGCAGTGTTCTGGCTAAAGGGGCACTGCGGGCGGCTACCTGGATCGTTCAACAGCCGCCAGGACTTTACACAATGGCGGACGTTTTAGGTCTTCATGAACTCTTCACACATTGAAACTATTTTTGCACGCTTTTCCTCTGTAAAACCTACACCGCAAATAGAGCTAGTTTACACTAATGCTTACACCTTACTCGTAGCAGTTGTCCTCTCGGCACAAGCAACCGATGTTGGTGTGAATAAGGCCACCGCTGCACTCTTTGCGGTTGCGGATACACCGCAAAAGATGGTGGCCTTGGGGGAGGCTGGCCTTAAACCATTCATCAAAACCATTGGGCTTTATAACAGCAAAGCTAAATATATTATCGCGCTCAGCCAACAATTAATTGATAAACATCAAGGACAAGTGCCGCATGAACGCGAGGCTTTGGAAAGCCTATCTGGTGTTGGTCGCAAGAGCGCAAACGTCATCCTAAATGTGGTCTTTGGAGAGCCAACCATGGCCGTAGACACACATATCTTTCGGATCAGCAATCGCATTGGCCTGGTAAATGCAAAAAATCCTCTGGAAACAGAGAGGCAGCTCATGGAGATCGTCCCCGCTAAATACCTTTCCCATGCGCACCACTGGTTGGTCTTGCATGGCCGCTATGTCTGCAAAGCCCGCAAACCTCTTTGCCGACAGTGCCTTATCGCTGATATATGCGAATATCCTAATAAGTCAAAAATATAATCGTAACTATTCAGCTCATACTCAAACATTGTGAGGATGAAGGATTCCTGGATTGCCGCGCTTCGCTCGCAATGACGGATAGAGCAGTGTTTACGGCCCTGCCGTCATTGCGAGGCTGCGCTAGCAGCCGCGGCAATCCAGGTGCTTCCTTTAGCAACAGTATATCTGGATATTTTACCGTAAAAAATTTGTTTCTCGTATCACGATCTATACAAAAATTGAACAGTAGTAAGGTATTCAGCTAGGTTGGCCATATCAACAACCTGCTGCTCCCCGCTATCGAGGTCTTTGACGAGCACTTGTCCGTTCGCTAATTCATCTGGGCCTACGATTAGCGCTAGGCGCGCCGCCACTTTATTGGCATGTTTCATGCGTTTGCCCATGTTATTACCATAGCATAACTCAGTCGTGTAGCCCTCGTGTCGAGCCTGAAAAGCAAGTTCGAGAGCCGCATCTTGTTCAGCATCAGTTACTGGAACTACTGCCAATGGCCGTGGTGCTACCGGGGGTTCTTGCAGCAAAGAGGC
>JBAWWF010000135.1:0-3880 GCA_037146895.1 Alphaproteobacteria bacterium
CTCACGATGTTCGTCCAAGAAAATCTAATCTCCGGCATGACAAGCATGAGATAGCTCCTCACTTTTAAGCCTTTTTTATCCCGAACTGAGGTTAGGAATACAAAAATTCATCAATTTTCAACGGGAATTGCTGAAACTTCTAGCCTACTACCCAAATGAAACGTGTTTCGCACCTTTGCTAAATCTATTTGCCGTTGCCGTTCTGTACTGCTTGCGCGTTTTTCTGGGGTTAAGGTCTCATAACAAAGAGAGCAACTAATACCTTTTTCATAAAACGGCGAGGATTTTTCTGATTCAGCAATGGGCTCTCGGCAGCTGTGACATAGATCGTAGTCCCCCTCTTGTAAACCGTGCTTAACCGAAACGCGTTGGTCAAAGACAAAGCAATCGCCCTGCCATAGGCTCTCTTCCTTTGGAGTTGCCTCCAAATATTTCAAAATTCCACCTTTGAGGTGATAGACCTCTTGGAATCCCTGCTGTAGCATAAACGAGGAGGCCTTCTCACAGCGAATTCCCCCTGTGCAAAACATCGCTACTTTTTTATGTTTCTTAGGGTCAAGGCTCTTGGCCACAAATGCTGGAAACTCACTGAAACTCTGCGTATCTGGGTTTTGTGCGCCTACAAATGTTCCGATCTTAACCTCATAATCATTGCGGGTATCGATCACGCATACTTCCGGGTCTTGCAACAATTCGTTCCACTGAGCAGGATCGACATAGGTGCCCACAACTTGCGATGGATCAACACTAGGAACCCCCAAAGTGACGATCTCCTTCTTTAGGCGCACTTTCATGCGGTAAAAAGGATTCGCTTGCGCAAAGGACTCCTTGTGCTCCAAATCAGCAAAGCGCGGGTCTTGCTTTAAATGCCTCAGCACAGAATCGATGCCGTCCCTGGAGCCCGCTATCGTCCCGTTAATCCCCTCAATGGCAAGAAGCAATGTGCCCTTAACGCCATTAGCATTACAAACCTTAGCCAGCAGCTCCCGCAGCGACTTAAAATCTTCAAGCCTTACAAACTTATAAAGTGCCGCAACAACGATCATTAATTGCTTCTCCTACTAGGTAACACAACTAATACTAGCTGAGCGAAGCAATTATCTACAACTAGAAACTCACTCGACAACGGTTATCATAAAGATCCCCCCTACGCGCTAAGCTTCCGCGGATCTTTGAGTTGCATTAGCTTTAATACCCGCAGTCGCTCGTAGGCTGTGCTGATTTGTGAACGCATAAAATAGGGAACGAATGCTTGATCCCAAGACGTGAGAACTAAACTACCACCAAAAGTTTGCATGACGACCTCATCTGAGTGCCATGCTTGCCGTTCTGTAAACTCGGACAACGCCATTATAACTTCCCCATCCAGGACGATGCAGGTAGTGCGTGGCAAGGGAATTGTTATATGGGATCCTCTGGTCCGAACATTGTCACAACCAACTGCTTCTAAGAATAACATCATATTACCTCTCGTAAACTGCCAGTCTCCTGTTTGGATTTGTACGGCAACTGTGGCTGGCACCCCTTTAAGTTGATATAACTCAACTAAAGGCTTTTTATCTTCTGCAAAGCTATTTAGTAGAGCTTCGCGGCTTGCTTGTGAACTTCCAGATACAGGACCGCTATCAAATAAAGCACGTACAGCGGGTTTTGGCGCTTGTGAGGAACCTGCTGCAACAGCTCTTGCTTCTTTGGCAACCGCGTGCCGTTGGTCCCTCTCCATAGCATGTTTTGCCTCGGCTTCGGCGATCATAGAGCCGTGTTCTGCATATGCTTGCCGGTCTCCCATAGCCCTTGAAGGCACCTTCACCACTCGAGCTTGATTACGCTGAGCCTTGCGTTGTCGCGTTTGTGACTTCTGTAGAGCTTGAGCCTGATCAGCTTCATCCTGTTGGGCACGAGCTTGTTGTATCAACCCTATCATGTTTTGTCTCTGTCGTTCCTTAGCTGCTTTCTCCTTTAGGTAACGTTGCTGCTGGATGGCTAAAAGCGGCTCAAAATTACCCTGGAAGTTTTGCGTATGGGCCAATAACTCACAGGCCGACGCATGCATCTTTGGATTTTCTTGGCTATTGTGTTGGGTAAAGTTACACAAAATGGCGGCTCTTGCTTCCGCTTGGGCAAACTCACCAACCGCCAAAAAACACGCAATGAAGTCTGCAAGATCACTGTACACTAGCCCACGGCGCATCTGTTTATGCTTTGCATAAATTCCGCTTAAATCATTGGGATCAAGCCCATACATAGCCACAATCCCAGCTTCAAGTTCGAGGATTTCTTGATGACGTGTCCTTGGTTCCACAGGCGCACTTTGCCCTCTCTTCTTAAGTACCAAATGCTGCTCTATCTGTCGTAGTTGCTGTTCGCAATTTGCGATATACGCTTTCCCTTCGAGAAACTGTTCGTTTGATTTACCAAAGCTTTTTAATATTTTTAGCACTTTATTAGATTCTGCTATACACTCCACGAAACACTCTGCTGTTGCTTTTGTTTGCCCTAGAGACGCCAGACAAAGATTGGCCTTGTGACAATAAGCTTCTAATAGAATGAGCTGTAACTCTGGCAAAGATCTTGGTGACACTTCCTTGCCCTTACCCTTGCCTTTCTTTTGAAATACTTGTTTTAAAGCGCTAATTGCTTTTCCAGCGCTATCGAAACCCACTCTAGGATCAAAATTTCCATTATCACAAAGTGAATATACGTGCACATTTGCCTTAGCTAACCATATCAGCCCAACCAACTTGCTGTACTCAATTTGTGATTGGTCTTCCGCCGCTATCCGACACCAAGATGGGAACTGCTCTATATATCTTGCAATTGTATCGCGTGTATCTGTGCAGATGGTGAAGGCTTCTTGACGTTGTTGCTCATTTTTTGCTCTATAAGCAATGATAGCAGAAGAACAAACCAGCACACTGATTCGACCCTCCAAGTAGCTGCCAACCGATGCTGTAGGCCACTCCTCCATCTGAGAAAACCGAATATCGGTTTGGGCAACCGCCAACAATTTCTCAGGGGGAAACTTCGGATCTCCAGTAAGCATGGCTCTATTTGCATTTTGAAGAAAATCACCCCAAGCAACTACATCTACATAATTATTTATATCTGGGAAAAACGCAGCCATTGAAAAGAAGTTAAACACATGTTCTGGTGAATATCTTACTTGGTCTGCATTATATTTTAGCACCGAGTGTCGCCATAAAAGACACCATTGATTTTGTTGCTCAACATCTGAGTTTGCACGCATATAAGCATGGAATGCTGGATTCGCCGCCCTTTCCACTGCTTGCGCCCCCAAAACCAGCAATTTCTGCTCTGACATAGACGACGGTTCGTCACCGATACCAGGCGCCGCTGCCCAAACAAGGGGGGCATTGCAGAGCATAATCCCCAATAATAGCATCCGCAAAAATAATTTGTGATTCATGGTATGCATCCTTTTATGTATATGGTTACATCGTTAACAACTATGGCCCTATGAACCAGGGTCTTAATAATTATGTATGATGTAAGTACAGGAGTTACCGACTTCTTATTTGACAGTCAACAGGTTTATTTCACACTCTTTGTCACTAACATGCTTTATGACCGATACATGTAACACACTATACCCCTTGCAGGTCAAGAGTGGGGCTTTAGATCCTCGGGTCAAGCCCGAGGATCTGCAATCCATAGTTTGAGTTTGTTTGGGTATAATTAACCTGAGTTCGGGATAAGGAAGGCTTAAAAGTGAGGAGTTATCTCATATCTGTCATACCGGAAATTAGATTATCTTGGGATCACATCGTGATCCCTTAGAAAATCTTATTGTCCGGTACCCAGGGGAGGTCTGCAACAAGGTTAGTGCATGTTGCCCCTGGGTGCCGGACAGCAAGAAAAT
>JBAWWF010000136.1:0-3839 GCA_037146895.1 Alphaproteobacteria bacterium
CGAAGCTCGGAGAGCGTAGGCTGGTTGCTTCACTTCGTTCGCAATGACCCTCGGGTCAAGCCCAAGGGCAGGCTCCAGAATGTTTGCGCCCTGCCGTCATTGCGAGGCCACGCAGTGGCCGCGGTAATCCAGGCTCTTCCCTTAATAGCACTCTGGGGATTTACGAAGTTTTTTATACATGAAGAAAGAGACCAGAAGAAGGAAATGGCTACATCTGCCTTCTACCCTATTCTTCCTTAGCCTTAATTTTCCTCGGCTTTTGTTTCCTCTTCCGTCGTCGTATCTTCTTCCGTAGCCTTATCCTCTTCGGATGCAGCCTCTTCTTCTTTCACATTTTTTTCTTTTTCTTCTTTTGGCTTCACTTTCTCCACTGGCGGTGGCGGTGGCGGAGTAGGTTTTTCTGGTGCGACGGCAACAACGACCGGTGGTGGTGGCGGTGGTGGCGGCGGTGCCTTCACCGGCTGCACGACAGGTGCTGCTGGTTGTTGATATTGAGGGTATATAACAGGGTTTTGATGTGTGACTGCATTGGGGCTAATAAAACCTTGAGGGTACGGTGGAGTACTATCAATAAATCCTTGAGGAATCAAAGACATATCACGTGCTGGGTAGTGGTCAGAATTAATGCTGATCAGTGTGCACTTTTTGTTAGTGCAAAAACTTAAAGTTGCATTTTTAGAATCAAACACAAATATACCATTGTTTTGCGCGACTATATTAAAACGTTCTTTGTTATACAAGAACAATACAACCATTCCTACAGATATAACAATTGCAAGGCTTAAGGTTAGGGCTGCTCGTACGACACTCATCTTCTCTTCTCCTCTTTGAGGCGCATTAGCCTGATAGGGGCTTTCCTCATAATATTTTTGCGGTGCATCCTCCATTGCTATAGAATGGCAGTAAAAGGACTAAAAAATCGTTAATATGTTTTAGGAGCGACATTAAGATGCTTGGTAGATTTATTTATTTCTTATGGATTGTACTGCTTTTAAGCTCGGCACAAGCGTCCCCTAGCTTAGCAACCATCACCCAGAAGATGGACGACTATATTCCCAAAGCCATGGCAGCATGGGGAGCCCCTGGATGTGCGGTAGTTATTGTCAAAGGCGACAAGATTATCTACCAAAAGGCTTTTGGCGACAAGCGCGTGAACGTACACGATCCTGTGGATGAACATACCGTTTTCTTTTTGGCCTCAGTTTCTAAGAACTTACTAGCCGTTATTGTCGCCCAGCTTGTTGAAGAAGGGTTGCTGCACTGGGATGACAAGGTCATTAAGTATATTCCCGAATTCGAGCTCTCGGACCCTGAAGCCACCAAAAACCTCACCTTGCAAGATATGCTATCCCATCGTGTTGGCTTACCACATTTCAGTGGCGATTCGCTGGGGGGCCTTCAGTGGACAGGAGATGAGATTATCAAAGGGCTTAAGCACATTCCATTTAAAAATCCTTATGGCCAAAAGTACAGCTATCAGAATATTTTCTATGGTTTGATTGGTCGCATCGTGCAACAGGTTACGGGCCAAGATTTGCTAACTCTTTATCGGACAAGGATTTTCTCGCCTCTCAAGATGATTGACACCAACATCGGCCCTATCCAAGCAGAAGAATCATCATGGCAACAAATCAAACGTTGGTTTGGCATGGGTTCTCCCACACGCATCGAAAAGAACGCTGTTGGACTACATGACCATTTCTACCCAAAGACACAGGCACGGTACTTTCCAACAAACCGCTTCCTTTATGCTTTACCATCAACCAGCGGTATCAATACATCAATTCATGATATGGGACGTTGGTTGCTCTTTTTGCTTAATAGCCGCCAAGCTGAAGGGAAGCCTTTACTCACAGAAGCCAGCTTCAAGCACCTGATGCACCCGCATGTGGTTGTTCCTGTAAGAAAAGACAAGGATCATTTTCAATTCCCCGCAAGCCGCGTAACCCGCAACAGCTATGGTGTTGGCATGTTTAATCATGATTACCTCGGGACTACCGCTTTGACCCAGATGGGCGGCATGAATGGTTGCCGCTCTCTACTAACCCTGTTGCCCGATGAAGGTGTTGGCATCATTATTCTGAGTAACCTTGGCGGCATGCGCGTATCGTTCCTGCCTGAGAGCATTCGCAACATGTTTTTTGACCTTTACCTGGAGGCTACCGACGCTCCTGATTGGGCTGCACTAGATGTGGCGTTAATGGAGACGCAACAGAACAAGTATCGTGATGCTAAAGCAGCGATACGTTTGCGTGAACCATCGCCACCCGCAGCTAATTTGTCGACATATGAGGGAACTTATGAGCATGAACTTTATGGTAAAATTACAATACGCCAGAAAGGTGGGCAGCTGTGTTTACACTATCGTAACCTACCTCCACTGATTTTGACGCATTGGAATGCACATACGTTCAATTTTAATGCTTATGAGATGAGCGATAGTTTTTCCGCTTTGGACGTGGGAGAAATCCACTTTGGTATTAAGGGAAAGCAAGCTTACGCGCTGATGGCTAGTGTGTTCCATGAAGGACGCACCCAGCTTTTCACGCGGGCCGCCGATTGATTATCACTTCGTCGTCGTAAAGCAACCTCAACTCGACGTAAGGAGTTGTGGTTAAGTCGATTGCAAAGCATCAAGTGACACTTTATACTTTAGCTATGGATTATGAAAAACTTATCAACAAGAAGCTTGAACTAGACCAGTACCGCCCTCTTCCCCAGGCTTTAGTTAAAAATCTGGATGATTGGTTTTTGGTGGAGTTGACTTATACCAGCAATGCTATTGAGGGCAATACGTTAACACGAGCGGAAACGGCTTTGGTGGTCGAAAAGGGATTAACTATTGGGGGGAAGTCTTTAAAGGAGCACTTTGAAGCCAATAATCATGCCCATGCGTTGGAGTGGGTTAAAACCCTTGTATCAAAATCAATCTCCGATATCAGCGAAAACGTCATCATGCAAATTCACAGGCATATACTCGAAGCAATTGATGACACAAATGCTGGTTACTATAGAAATATTGCTGTTAGAATATCCGGATCCCCTGTTATATTGCCCAATCCACGGAAGATCCCAGACTTAATGGTGGATTTTATTGAGTGGTTGCATACTTCAACTCAAAATCCTATTGAGCTGGCCGCCTTAGCTCATTACAAGTTTGTAACAATCCATCCATTTGTAGATGGCAATGGCCGTACGGCACGTTTGTTGATGAATCTAATATTAATGATTTATGGTTACCCGCCCGCTATCATACACCCTGAGGATCGATTGGAGTATATAAAATCCTTAGAAAGTGCCCAGCTGGGGGGGACGTTGGACAAATATATTGCCTTAATTGCCCGTGCAGTTGAGAGGTCCTTGGATATTTACCTAAAGGCTCTCAAGGGCTACGACGCCACGCCACCTGAGAATGAGACTAAACTTCTAAAAATAGGTCACCTGGCGACAAAAACGAACTTGCCAGTTTCAACCATAAGATTCTGGACACAGGAAGAATTGCTCAATATAGCGACAACTACAGCCTCCGGCTATTGGTTATTCCAGCCTGAAGCTGTTGCGCGTGTTGAGAAAATTAAAAAGCTGCAGCAAAAACGATTTACGATTAGAGAGATAAAGCAAATGTTATTGAACGACAGCGTCTAGCCGTGGTCAGACTCTACAGTCCACCTCCATTACAACCAGGTGCAGCGCAGCTAAACCCTACGCAAAGCCACTACGTGCTGCATGTATTGCGGCTAAAACCGCTAGCGCCGATATCCTTGTTTAATGAGCGCGATGGCGAGTGGTTGGGGCACATTGAACACGTGCACGAGAAGTCGGCGGGCGTGATGCTGGAG
>JBAWWF010000137.1:0-3830 GCA_037146895.1 Alphaproteobacteria bacterium
CGGACAATACTGGAGGACTATATAGCAGACATCGGCACCCGTCAGACTGCAATCACTGCATCACACTGGCTCTTTACTGGCGCATTCCTGTTATCTGTACTTATTATTCTATTGATACATATCAGCTAATAAGTTATACAAAAACTAGATCACCCAATTTTACATTACATAGGATGGTAAATGAAGATTTATGGTAAATTTTTTCGAGAACTGTCTGTATTTTTACTGCTGTTTGCATGGTTATGTTCCAGCGTTCATGCTGTTCAGCATATAAAGCAGCAGGATTCTCTACGCTGCAATGACTTTGAGAAGTGGCGCGATGAAAAACGGGTTATACCTCATACTAACAGTATTAATGAGCGGCTGATCGACCCCTCTCGGATTAATTACAATAGAAAGCCAGCCACTCTAGACGAAAGAGAGATCATCTGTAAGGCCATAATGGGGAGCGTTATCGTGCATAATGCCCCAACGGTACCTCTACCTCCAAAAAAAAACGTGACTGATTCCAGGTATGAGAAACATTATGCGGCGGTACAGCAAATTCATAAAGCTGCGCAGACTTTATGGCAGAGAGTTAAGACGAACGATTATATCGATCGCCTTGAACAACTCAGTCAAGATACCAAGTGCCAACGTTTATTGACCACGCATTTTATTAAATGGTTTTACGAAACTTTAGAATCTTATAAACATGAGTTGAACTTTTTCCGTGGAACCGCAACGCTAAAGTGGTTTCAAAGTGCAAGTGCCAATTATGCACAAGAGAATTTTACAAAACATACATGGAATGTGCGTGCTGTTGCAGGAGTACAGAACCCTCATCTTCACATCCGCGATGCTCAAGGTGTAAAGATAGCAGTCTTAAAACCAAAGCCTATTACATGCCCCGAAAATCAATTTTCAAACGCCAAGATAGTTGTTAATCTCTGATAGAGAAAAGGATGTTGGAGTTTCTCTGGCAGCTAAAGCCTTGGGGCTGATAGATGTTGTTAACCCAGCGGTTCCAGTGCAGATCGATAGTAACAAGAATCTTATTATCTCTCCCATCGGATTCACCCATATCCTAGAGCCGTTTATTGGGGTAAATAGGCAGCAAATCGCTGGTTCTTCTCAACCGATGCGGAAATTGTTAACAAATGTGTTGATGGCAGCTAAGGCTGCAGATCAAAAAACTGAAGGCAAAGAAGAAGAAGAAGAAGAAGAAGAAGAAAAAGAAAAAGGGAAATCGTTCATATTAACACAAAGATCGTTTGCTGCCTATTTTGAAGATACACATGAAACTATGAAATTCCCAGTCGATCAGCGTTTTGCGGATTTACAAACCTTTAATAGCGCCGTTAGCATTGATAACCTCGTAAAGCTCATTGCCTTTTGGCAACTCTTTATGATTCAGGACATGCATTCTGGCAATATTCTTTGGACGCTAAAATCAAAGACCGAATTATCGATAGTTGCTATTGACTACAATCTTTGTCTTGATAAAAATACGGCCCACTCGCAAAATCCACCCCTTAATATATTGCTACAAGCGACCCAACCAATTCCACAGAAATCACGACAGTTTATAGAGCAAATGTCTGCCCACCGCCTGGGGCCAATTTTATCACGTTACCACTTCCTAACACCGCTTAACATTGCCAATATGCAATCAATATTCGATGGAAAAGAAACAATCCGATACGTTATGCAGGCGTCCTATGAATCAGGTTGTCAAAAATGGGATAAGCCATATAATTACCTTGGATTTTACCAAAACGTTAACAAGCTATGTGGAACTCAGCATACGATATATGATCCTCTGGTAATAAAGGAATATGGGGAGTCCTGGACGGTTTTTGGTACGCGACCGTCTAATAATAATGACATAACACACCACCCATCAATTAGAGGTTACACAAAGGTTGTAGAATCTGATGGTCAAGGCGACGCAGGGCATCAGGTCCGTAAATCTCACGATTGGGTGTTTTTAGTTAAAAACCTAAATGATTTAGAGGCAGGACGATTCTTCAAGTCTTTTCCTTTTCCTGGTTACTACATATGGGGCAGTGGCATGATCCCCTTCGACATGATCCTTAAACATGACCGTAATGTTGTAAAAAAGTTAGAAGAACCAATATTCCCTGCAGAATAGTTTTGGTCCCTCTTCGTAACTCCCCAGGTTGTCATTCTCTGGCTTGACCCGAGGATGACAATCCGAATGGTCAATTGACATGAGCTGGCCTCCTCTTTAGCATAAAATTATAGTAAAATTTGCTAGAGAGTGTGCTTATTATTCCTATTGATACATATCAGCTAATAAGTTATGTACCCATTCCGCATGATTTCACCTTACTAATGAGTATTTAAAAATTTTCTTCCCGTGCCCCCTCGCGGATGAAACGTAGACGCCTAGAAAGATTTTCATTAGTTAATTCTCCTTCGTCGTCACCTATCAAAGATGTGAGCTGCAGCATGTGTGCAATTGCTGCATCGGTGAATTGATCACCTACAATATGTAAATGTGTGACTTTGGACATGCCCAGAAATGCAGAGTCTGTTACCGCAACTGGAAGCTTAAGAAGGTCTTTACTCGCAGTATTGAGATACCTAAAGATTTTTAAATTTGTAAACCCAGCAAGAATGGCATCACTGAGACCTAGTACCCTGCCTGGTTCTTCAATAAAATCCAGAGACTGAACATGTGGCCTTGCATCACTGGCAAAGTTATCAATGAACACAATCGTTTCATGTCCTGGAAGATAATCTGCAATAAGGGCACGCAATTGAGTAGATATTTCAGAGAAAGTACCCAACGCCATTGCGACGTATTGTTCGTCATTATTATTTGCTGCTTGAACGGCTTGACCATACAGAAGTAACAAAGTAGTAAAAAAAACGTAAAGTGTATACCCAAACAACTTGAAAATGTCGACATTCCCGGATCGCTTTGCTTCGCTCGCGATGACGAGTGGGAGGCGAAATGACTCACTCTCTCCGTCATTGCGAGGTCCCTCCTGGGACCGCGGCAATCCAGCACCTTCAGGTTCAAGGGATATATAATTCAACGAATAACCTCCGTTTAAACTTCTAGGGATTCTCTAGAGGAGATATTCTCTTTTATCGATGATTTTTGCAAGCATTTTTACGTGCTATTGACACTTTTTTTGCTGTATTGTTAGCGCAATTGATAATGCCCTTTTTTATTGTTAAAACTTGAAACTAAAACCTTAAGAGTGATAAAAATTAAACAGGCAATCTAGAAGGATTAACTAATGCAAGATCAAAATTATTGGGTTTCTGATAAGGCGATTCATCGTGACCTTATTGCTGCCAAAGACCTTGTTTATGATCCATGTGGACTTAAATGTTCACAACTGTTGATGGAAGTGGAAAGTGCTGAATACGGAGCCTGTGCGTTTGAAGTGAATGACCTCTCCGTTCGATTCCGTATCGCTAAAATTACTCCTACAAAGATTGGGCAATTTGTGACTATGTGGAAGCGAATTGATAATGGGCCTATCCAACCCTACGATGTTTGCGATCCTTTCGATTTGTTTGTTGTCAGCACTCGCAAAAACAGTAGCTCTGGACAATTTGTATTCCCAAAAACTGCACTATACGAGCACGGCATAATCTCAGAAAATGGCAAGGGTGGAAAAAGAGCTATGCGCGTTTACCCACCTTGGGATGAAACGATCAATAAGCAAGCCCAAAAAACTCAGAAATGGCAGCTGTTGTATTTTCTAGAGATTCCCCAGGATAAGCCTATAGATAGCGTTCGGTCCAAAATGCTCTACGCAACACACCAGTTGTGAATTAACTGTTTCTTGGTTTTATGGGCGTAAAAG
>JBAWWF010000138.1:0-3781 GCA_037146895.1 Alphaproteobacteria bacterium
CTTTTTTGGAATCAGCGATTTCTTTTTTGGAATCAGCGATTTCTTTTTTGGAATCAGCGATTTCTTTTTTGGAATCCTCAAGCTCTTTTTGGGCGTCTGTGAGTTCTTTTTCTACTTCTGCGCGTGCGTTTTCGGCATCTACGATAAAGGTTTTCTCAATACTGCATGCATCCCAGTATTGGTCATAAGCCTCGAGTTCTCCTAGTGTATAGGATGACTCTTGCGCAATCTCTAGAGCCTTGTTTACGTCAGGATCTTCCACGAACTCAGACGGCACCTCTACCAGCTTATCATTGATTTCTCGCAAAAACCGTAGCCACAATACCCCCATTTTCTTATGTAACCAAGTTTGTGGTTTAAATTTCGGCAGCTCCAACAACACCAACTCTAGCCCTTTTAAAACTTTTTTGGAATCTTGGGCGTGAACGATACGATAGTGATGAAACCACTCCTCACTTGCTTTATCGAAAACGTCATTGATAATACCAAGGCCGTATACTGGACATAGACTACTGTAGTGTTTTCCACGACCCAATTGTTGTACATAGGCTTTTGACGTACCAAATATCAGGCGCTTGGTGAAAGATGCCGTCCAATGGAGCTGCATTTCCACAATAAAAATATTGCCCAGTTGGTCGATGCATTTGACATCCGCAACAGTGGCTTTCATGGTGGGAATACGTGGCGATTGTTCTGGCGTCAAATATTCGATTGTTTCGATCACGTGACCTTCCTCAAGGGGTAATACGCCGTTAAGGAAGCTCTTCATTAAATCTGGATGTTGACCAAATATTTTCTTGAACACAACGTCATTTGTTGGACTTAGAAAGCGTGAAGGTTTTAGAGCCATTTTTTTATCCTTTTTACTATCATTGCTTCAATCTCACGTGAGACCTACGAAGACCGTAGCATAGCTCTGACAGTAATTACTATCTAAAGTTTTATGCTTTGCCATCGTAATTGTGGTATCTATATATGGAAAATTAGTACTGCTAAGAGCTTTGAAGGAGGATCAAACACATGAAATTTGGATATACCATTGTATACGTAGCAGATGTGGCTGCGTCTCTAGGTTTTTTTGAGAAGGCATTTGGCCTAAAAACACGCTTTATCCACGAATCCGGTTATGGTGAATTAGAGACTGGGGAAACGACGCTTGCCTTTGCTACACACCAGCTGGGTGAGAGCAACCTTCCCGCAGGCTATGTAGCGGCAGACTCCTCTGCTCAGCCTCTCGGCATAGAGATCGCCCTCGTTACCGAGTTAGTGGCGCAAGCGCATGAGCACGCTGTAGCCAGTGGAGCAATTTCCATCAAAGACCCAATACTTAAGCCCTGGGGACAAACTGTTTCATATGTCAGATGCCCAGACGGTACTTTGGTTGAGCTATGTTCACCAATGAACTAGCTTATTGTGATTAGGCTCTTTACTCGTGCGACTTTCGCGAATTGAGCCCATCTTGCAACCGCTTCTTTAACATGATCGATGATCTCCAAGGCTTTGTTCTGGTTGATTGAAGCAACTTGCGCCAGCTTTAAAAGATGTGAAACCCCAGGGTTTTTGCCTTCGCCCATGATTGTCGTACAGTGTTCTCCAGCTGGACCTGATGAAAAGGTCAAATCATAGGCTGGTGATACACGCCAAACACCATCAGCACTCATAAGATATGAAAAGTTTTTAGAATGATCATCGCGGTTGTGGGCTAGTACATTGAAAACGGCGTTGCGGAATTGCCTTTCACATTCACGAGAGTCTTTGGTAAGCCAAAGAGTAGATTGCATTACTGTTTCATAATCAAGGCTTGGTATGCGGTGATCTGCATGCAACAACCCACTGACCGTGTGCATGTGCACGCATGTATTTTGAGCATCAAATCGTTTCACACCAAAGTACCCGTCGCCCGTTTTTGAGTTGAAGAGCCTAGCCTCGGGTACATCAAGACCTGCCGCTTTAGCCATAAGGTGGTAAGCGTACTCGATAGGGCCACTGTCTTTGGGATCGAATGAAGAACGAAATTTAATGATCCAGTTATCATTGCCAAGCTTAATCAGAATTTTTGGACGTGCACCAGCTGAAGAGCCATTCAGAGCTAGCAACTCGTCAACAAAACTATCATCATCGTTTTCTTGAAGAGCAAAACATTCCTCGGCTATAACATCTAAGTCTTGCTCAGGCTTAGTTTCTTTGCTATTCATAATTTCCGGCTCATAAACGAGGGCTCCCATTCCTCGAGTTCCCACATATCTTAGACGATCAAGCGGCGTTAAAACACCAGGATTTACGCCAGCCTTCATCACTTTCCTGTCTAAAAGAAGCCGACCCCATCCATCCGGTAAACTATCGTTGAAAACACCAAAGAGTCCATCAAAAACACGATCTTCACACACTGTGATGCCAGGCTTTAAAGGCAATTTAAAAGGTGAGAGCTCTAGACCAGAATTAAGAAAGCTATGGGCATATTCAAAGAAAATCTTTCTATCTTTTAGTGCCAGCCGTCCTACAGGAACAATAGCCTTCGTTTGGCGATAGCTAACATTAATTACATTTACTTGCTGAAAAGCCATTATTTTCTCCCACGTTTGCGTGTTTTTTGCTCGAGGAGAGCATCAAGCGTAGGAAATGTTTCTGGAGAAGATTGCTTAAATAACACTTTAAAATCATCTAAACATTCTAAAGGCAAAGCCAATTTCAAAAGGGACAAAATAGATATTGCTCCAGTTCTTTCAAATTTCTTGAGGACGTTCACACTAACTCCTGAACGCTCTGACAAGCTGCGTTGGCTTAAGTTAAGGGCAAGCCTCTTTTCCCTCGCAGACTTTGCGATAAATTTAGCAACCTCTTGAGGCGTCATCATTAGATCTAGGTGTATCATAGTATCCATTATACACGATATATGCAGTTAATAGATACTATTATATCTGCTACTGTCTCACAAAAGAAATGCCAACTTTTTTGCAATACTTAGATGCTTTGCAAGAGGTTATGATTCTAGGCTGTTACAAAAATGGACAAATTGTAAATCAAATTTACGACTTGTCCATTTTTAAAAAAGTACCGACCCTCAAGGCTTGACCCGAGGATTTAAACCAATCACTATCCAAGAATGAAAACATTAAACAAGCTCGGTGATTCTATCCTCCAGATCTTAGTATCTGCGGGGCGTCCACTATCGAAACGGGAGATTGCGCGCCATCTCCATATCAAAGGGACGACTGCACGGGTCAATTTAAAGGGGTTATTGGCCGAGCTCATAAGCCACGGAAAAATCCTCCATCAGCGGCATCTCTATCTTTTACCATCAACCACCTCGCAATCTTTTACCCGTGGCCAATTCCTCCCTATTACCATTACACATATCGATGAGGACGGCGGTATTATAGGGAGCACCCCAAAAGACAAAATCACCTTATACTTGCAAACTAAACGTCTCCACCGTCATTTGGTGCCAGGCATGCAAGTTCTTGGGAAAATCACAAGTCGCGATGGAGAATCAGGGACTGCCGAAATCATCCGCTTGCTAGAGAAACCGACGCGCACCATTATTGGTCTCTTTACCAAACAAGCTCATGGCGGTGGTGGGCTTATCATCCCTTGCGAGCGAAAACGTCAAGGTCCAGGTGGCTCGCTACGCCTACCTCCTCAGGAGGCGGATAAACTTAATGAGGGTGATGTCGTCGTTTATACCGCTGCTAGGAACGGCACAATTAAAATCATCGAACGCTTGGATAGCAAAGACGATCCGCGACTTTTTAGCCGTATGGCGATCCACACTCACGACATT
>JBAWWF010000139.1:0-3744 GCA_037146895.1 Alphaproteobacteria bacterium
TATGCCGCGGGTTGCACTTTCCTTGCGGAGCGAATCTATAGTATTCGGCCTACGCACTTCGGTTTATTTATGACCATGGTGGCTGTCGGGCTGATCATGGGACATCCTGAGATTGCTAAATATCATTTCCAGATTATGACCGAGTCTTTCAGTCTAACTATTTTACTCTTCATATTAGGATTATGGATTGATTTCACCCAAGATCCGCGCTCGCAGACTATTAACACAATATCACTACTCATCGGTTTGGGAATACTTTTACGACCCAGTGGCTATGCCAGCATCAGTTTGTTGGTATTGGCACTTTGGCTAGTGAGGAAAGAGGTTTTTCGAGCACCACTTCATTGGTTGGAAGCAATTTTAGCTCCCCTGGCTTTGATGGTTATTTTGGGATCAACAGCGAACTACTTTGTGCACGGTTTTTGGGGAACGCAATCCTTTTTAGGAGAGACGCTCATTGGTAAAGTTACGTTCATCATGCGCGAAAACGTTGTGACGCCGGAACCTGAAAAGTATAAAAAACTCTATCAGGCGGTAGTTCCTATCCAGGAAGTTGTTGAAGAACTTCCGACGACTCCACAAGTACGGCAATTGCTTAGGCAGCCTTACTATGACGTGGTGCGCTACAAGATTATTCGCGATATTTTCCCAGCGGATCATAACTGGAACATTGTTTGGCGGGACATGGCATTTGCAGTGATTAAAGATAATCCGGTCGGGTATTTCAAAGACGTTGTGGCAAATTATACTGCGTTATGGATTCATCCTCATGTCATAAGCCACGAAGCCGCCGCCTCGTTCCTAGGGGATTTTGAAGAGCTAAGCCCTCTCCCTTATATAGATCACTATCCATTTTCACTGAACGGTGTTCCGGCATGGTTTGCTTTATTGTTCCACCTCTGTTTTACGATTGCCTACTTCATCAGCGTTTATTCGCTTCTGGGCGTTATGATAGCCCCCAAGCATCGCTGGATTGCCATGGCTGCTGGTGCTAGTTGGCTGGTTCATAGCAATTATTTCCTGACGTCTTGTGTGCAGGCGGGCTTAACGCGTTATGCTGATGCATTTTGGCCAGCAATCGTTGTTATCTGTATTATTTTCTTACTGCAATTGGTTAATAAATTTAAGCCTGTTTCATCATGACCAGGATTGCTGTTCTTCTTCCTTGCTACAATGAAGGTGTAGCGATTGCTGCTGTTGTGCATGATTTTCGTAAAAATCTGCCAGGTGCCGCCATCTATGTCTATGACAATAACTCGCAAGACAACACCATTGCTGAAGCTAAAAAAGCAGGTGCCATCGTGCGCGAAGAGCCATTGCAGGGCAAAGGCCACGTTGTTCGGCGCATGTTCTCTGACGTTGAAGCGGATGTGTATGTTATGGCCGATGGTGATGGGACCTATAACGCTGCTGATGCTGACCTTATGATTACGCTTCTGAAGACGAAGCAGCTGGACATGGTCATCGGTGCTCGCGTCGCCAAGGAGCAGGGGGCATATCGATTTGGTCATGCCCTGGGTAATCGTTTGTTTAATGGTGTTGTCGCTTGTCTCTTTGGTGATCGGTTCCAAGATATTTTCTCAGGATTTCGCGTTTTTTCCAGGCGTTTTGTCAAATCTTTCCCCGCCCTTTCTCATGGTTTTGATATTGAAACAGAATTATCTGTTCATAGCCTGGAACTTAACTTACCTGTTCATGAAGTACCATCTGTATACGGGGAGCGGCCAGCGGGTTCAACAAGCAAATTACGGACAGTCGTCGATGGAATCCGCATTCTCAAGCGCATCTTCTTTTTATTGATGCATGTTAAACCGCTATTACTCTTTGGGACGGTTGCTTGTGCCGCAGTTGTCGCCGCATTAGTGCTCGGCTATCCGCTGGTCTCTGAGTTTATTACCACAGGCCTCGTACCACGCCTGCCAACAGCTATTCTAGCGACAGGACTGATGATCTTGGGATTCCTAAGCCTAACTTGTGGACTTATTCTCAATAGTGTTAGTTATGGCCGTCGCGAAGCAAAGCGCCTAGCTTACTTGATGATCCCTGCGCTACATCCAGATTAACGGTAACATTCAGCCTATGGGCAACGCAAACGCAGCACCTCACAATCCAAATGTTGTGTCATGCGGGTTAAGATTGCGTGTTGTGGTTCGAGTTGCGCGATCAATTCCATGGTATGTGCATAATGAGAATGGGTTTTATGGGGCTCATCGCGCAGACAATCGACAATCCATACTTTCAGCTTGGCAAGCTTCGTGAGCGACTCCGCTGGAATATCTTTGAAATCGGTTGAATAGGCAAAATCGCCGATACGAAACCCAAAAGAATGATGGCTGCCATGATTCTGTAGGTAAGGAGTGATCTTGACTCCTTGAATATTAAAGGTCCGATCTTCAAAGACGTTGCCCTTCAAGAATGCTGGATACAGGGGGTCGGTTTCCTGAAAAATGTAGGCAAAAGTGCGCTGCAGGTAGGCCAGGGAGGCTGCGTCAGCATAAATAGGGATTGAGCGGCGATGCTTCATGTAAAACTGGCGCAGTTCATCGATGCCAAAGGTGTGATCTGCATGCGTGTGCGTGTACAGCACAGCATCAATATGGGTAACGCCAGCACGCAACAGCTGCTGTCGCAAATCGGTCGACGTATCAATCAGTATGTTCAGCCCTTGCGTTTGCACAAGAACAGAGGCGCGGGTGCGGTTGTTCTTGGGGTTCGATGGATCACATGTGCCCCAATCTCCTGTAATCAAAGGCACTCCGCCGGAAGAACCACAACCAAGAATCGTTACTTTAAGACTCATGCTGGCGTCTGAGTCTTAGAAAACAGTGTGAAAAAGTTGGAGGTTGTTGTAGCGGCAATTTGTTCAAGCGGAAGCTCTTTTAAGCTAGCAACCATTTGCGCTGTATGTATTACAAAAGATGGCTCATTGCGTTGTCCACGATGTGGTATGGGCGCTAGGAATGGTGCGTCCGTCTCAACCAGAATGCGTTCCAAGGGCACATATTTGACTATCTCACGCAATGCATCGGCTTTTTTAAACGTAATAATTCCTGAAAAAGAAATGTAAAAGCCGAGATCAAGTGCCGCTTTTGCAAGAGCAAGATCGCCACTAAAACAATGAAAAACACCTTTAGCGTCTTGGAATTCGAGGCAAGCCAGGGTGTCCGCATCTGCATCGCGCGTATGAATAACCAAAGGTAAATCTGCGCTTCTGGAAACAGCAATGTGTGTTTTAAAGCTCTCAATCTGCGCCTCACGTGGGCTATTCTCATAATAATAGTCTAAGCCAGTCTCCCCAATACCGACGACCCGATCACGCTTGACAAGATTTGACAGCGCGGCCTGCAGGTCAACGTCCATGTAATTTGCAGCATCATGCGGATGTACGCCGATGGTACAATAAACATCTGCGAAACGTTTTGTGAGGGCAAGCAGATCGTCCGCTTGATCAAGCTTTGTGCTAATTGCCAAAAACGTGCCGACGCCCGCCTCCCGCGCTCGTGTCATGACGTCATCAAGATCATCCTGAAATTCCGGGAAATTAATATGGCAATGACTATCAACAAGCATGACTGTTACTACCATATAGTGGCCTGCATTGTATAGGATGTTAGGAGTTTTTTTCAGCGGGAACGGCTGATTTAAGGTAACTCCCCAGGTTGTCATCCTCGGGCTTGACCCGAGGATCTAGAGATGGTGATTGTCCCAGATTCTCGGGTCAATCCACGGGTCAAGCCCGAGGAC
>JBAWWF010000140.1:0-3687 GCA_037146895.1 Alphaproteobacteria bacterium
ACTTGATGGCCACCGGCAAGGCCAAGTACATCAGTCAAATGCTTGAGGTGTTGGCTATAGCTACCGTTGGGTCCACATAAAACAGCATCCGAATCGCCGAGATAGACCGTTAACGCACCAATAACCGTGTTGTCTGTACGAACAATTATCTTCGCACCGTCAGGAGAAACGCCTTTGCGCTCCAAAAGCTTATGGTATGCTTTCCAATATTTGGCATAGCGCGGATCTTGGTTCGGATCAATCCATGAAAAATCAATTTCTGGACGCAAACGCAACCCCAAGATGCTAATCTGTCGTTGGATCACATTCGGCCTGCCAATCAGGATCGGGTGCGCAACACCTTCATCGACAAGCATCTGTGTAGCTTGCAGAATGCGCGGTTCTTCACCCTCAACAAGGGTTAGGCGCATGGCCTGCTTCTTAGCCTGCGTAAAGATTGGCCGCATGAGCATGTCAGAGCGATAAACAAACTCTCCGAGACGTTGACGATAAGCCTCGAGGTTTTTAAGAGGGCGCGTTGCAACGCCTGTATTCATGGCGGCTTCAGCCACCGCAGAGGATAGCTCGACGATCAATCGTGGATCAAAAGGTTTGGGAATAATGTATTCAGGGCCAAAGCGATGGATTTCTCCACCATATGCGCCGGAGACAACATCAGAGCTCTCGGCTTGCGCAAGTTTTGCTAGGGCGTGCACACAAGCTATTTTCATTTCCTGATTAATCTTTGTCGCCCCAACATCGAGGGCCCCACGAAAGATATAAGGAAAACACAAAACATTATTCACTTGGTTGGGATAATCTCCCCGCCCTGTTGCCATAATGGCTTGTGGGCGCACCTCACTAACTGCTTCAGGAGAGATTTCAGGGCTAGGGTTAGCCAGTGCCAAGATCAATGGCCGCTCATCCATTCCTGCAATCATCTCTTTAGTTACGATGTTACCCGTAGATAGGCCCAAGAAGACATCCGCGCCCACCAAAGCTTCCTGTAGCGTCCGTAGCTTTGTTTCCTTTTCGTGGTTCGCTTTTGATGAATCAATCGTCCCAGGGCGTCCTTTGTAAACCACTCCTGAACGGTCGGTAACGATGATGTTGTTGGGGTTCAAGCCCAAATCAATTAGAAGATCAAGGCAAGCGATCGCTGCCGCTCCCGCCCCTGAGGTCACTAATTTGACCTTACCAATATCCTTACCAAGGACCTGTAGTCCGTTAAGAACCGCGGCACCAACGATAATAGCGGTGCCGTGCTGATCATCATGAAAGACAGGGATCTTTAGCTTCTCTTGCAATTGCTTTTCAATGTAGAAGCACTCTGGGGCCTTAATATCTTCGAGATTAATACCGCCGAAGGTGGGCTCAAGAGCAACAATGGCTTCAACGAGCTTATCAGGATCATTTTGTTGTAACTCAAGATCAAAAACATCAACGCCTGCGAACTTTTTAAAGAGAACGGCTTTGCCTTCCATAACCGGCTTCGATGCCAAAGGTCCAATGTCGCCTAATCCCAAGACAGCGGTGCCATTAGTCACCACAGCGATTAAATTGGCGCGCGCTGTTAGGAACGCAGCTTGGGTTGGGTCCTCAGCGATTTCTAGGCACGGCCCCGCCACCCCTGGCGAATAAGCTAGAACTAAGTCGTGTTGATCAGACAATGGCTTTGTAGGGGTTACGCTTAACTTACCTGGTGTGGGTTTACGGTGATATTCCGATGATTTTTTATAAATATCTTGCAATTAAATTTTCTTTCCTGATCCCTGAAACCTTATCTCTGATTCCTGTTCTTTGGTGCGGTCGAGAAGACTCGAACTTCCACGAGGTTTCCCTCACAGCGACCTCAACGCTGCGCGTCTACCAACTCCGCCACGACCGCTTCCATCCTCTATCCGTAACAGATGCTGCATGTAGGATCAAGCCCTTTAAGGTGCGACCTGGGTCAATCCTTAAGATCCTCGGGTCAAGCCCGAGGATCTTGCCTAAGTCACGATTTGTAATCGCACCCAATCCGGTCTTGATTTACACAAACAGTACACATATAGTTTAATAGGAGGAGTTAAATTAAAGTGTATATACTCATACTTGCGGTTGCTATCTTAGCGCTAGATTTTCAAGCGTTTGCCGACCAAAAATCCGAAAATTCGTCAGCTGGTACTAAGCCTGAGGTCGTTAATAGCATACGCGCAGAGGCTGAGGCAGGAAAGGCGGATGCCCAGTACTACATTGGCTGTATGTATAGGGATGGCCGTGGGGTCGCCAAAGATCTTGAAGTCGCAAAGCAGTGGTTTTTCAAGGCTGGGAAGCAAAAGCACCAGAAGGGCCAAATCGCCTTCAATCATCTCTACAACGAGATTGAATTGCAAAAGCCTGGCGTTTCAAATATCGTGCGCCCTGTTGATGTCGTTCAGCAAGGTATTATATATTTAGCACTTGACCATGCCGGTTTTAAACAAAGCCTTGATGACATAAAAGCTCCCCCATTTCACTTCGGCTTACCTTACAAAACAGATGACAGTGCTGCCGGTCTCTTTAAAGGGCTAGGAACTGCTAGAAATCCAGACATGCTTTGGTTGTATAACCCAGATGGCGATGAGGAGTTTGTGAAATTCAAATCAGAAATCATTGCTGAATTAGTTAAGGATGATTTCCCCAAAATTGTTAAAGAGCTTAAAGCAGCAAAAGATAGCAAGCCCGTATTTTATGAAAAATTTGTTGAACACCTTAAGAAGGTGGGGATTAAAAGAGGAGAAATCGCCAAGAAACTTAAAAGTGATAAGGCTGAAGAGTTTGGCGTTTGGCGCGCAACGGTTCCATCACCACACGATGATCTTCACACCACTTTGTCGCCGGAGGATCCCGTTGGGGGACGCTATCAACCATGGGCTCGACACACAAAAGAAACAGTATATAAACTAGCGAAGGTATTGCTGGAAAATCCTGGAATGGATGTTACTCCATGGGTTGAATACAACGATCCTGCCAACTCAATTCGTACCCGTGTGAAACTTAGTTTGTTCCTCAAACAAGATTATCTCATCATCAGAAAACACCATGTAACAAAACTGCAAGAAGCTTGCGTGAACCATTGGCCACAGCATTATACCAATTTTTTTGAACCGGCCGCTTTTGCAGCAGATGATGGTGTAAGGTTCCTCGTTTTAACGATGGAAATTGGCGAGAAAGATAATTTTTTGCCAGCAACAAGGATTTCTGGGCTGTTTAAACCTGACAAAGAAAAACCTAATGGCTTTTCTCAGAAAGCCTTAGCTAGCTTTCTCGCCTCACCACTAATTGCTGCGCATCTAGATAGCAAAAACATCGAACCGCTACTAGAAATGTGTAGCGCAGTCTGGTATCAAGCTCTTACTTGGGATGGGAAAGATATTAAAGAACTCATCAATGCCGCGGCCAAGCTCCAATACTGTTTAGATAGTGCTTCCCCTTTTAAGCGCGGCTCAGGCTGGATTGCTGAGGTGATAGTTGAGGCTCTTTTCAACTTCCATGGCTACGATGTTTTCCTAGCACCAGGGACTATTTCCATGGTGCAGGTAGCTCTTGGTGTTCCTATGGATGAATTTCTAACTCTCTATCCGCAAATGGTGAAAGTAAGAAGACAGTAAGAATTATTATCTAATCTCCGGCATGACAAGTATGAGATAGTTCCTCACTTTTAAGCCTTTTTTATCCCGAACTGAG
>JBAWWF010000141.1:0-3686 GCA_037146895.1 Alphaproteobacteria bacterium
AACACTTCCCAACCATAGGTTTCAGAAAAAGCTTTGACGATGGGAGCAAACTCATGACAAAACCGACAGTTGCTGCTAAAGAAAAAAAACAGGCCGTAGTTATGCCGCAGTTCTTGAATGGTTTTTTTAAGCCTTTCTTTTTGTTGATCTAAGTGAAGATGCCGTGCTTTATGGCTTACAGGAGATATCATTGTATGGTCGAGATCTGGCCTCATAAACACATTGCGCATCCAAGTTTCAGAAAACTTGCTTGATCGCTCCATCATATCTTTTTGCATGACTTGATAATTCTGAATATTTTGCGGTGTGGGATTAATCCACGCCTTGGCTAGCTTGTTCTCTAACACTTGGCGGTAAGCGGCCATGATTTCTGTGGGGGTTTTTGTGGCACTTTTAGCAGACTCAGTCTGCGATGCAGCTGGCGATGCAGGCTTTTCGTCTGCTTCTTTTACTGCTGGTTCAATCGGCTCTTCAATTGGCATGGGTTCATACCAATGCCAGCCCCGTGCAGAGTCGCTATAGAAAGGTTGGGAGAAAGATTGGGCGTGAATACAAACAACGCATAAAACGTATATAACTAATATCTTCACATAGGCTCTCTTCCAGCCACAGCTCTTGCCTGTGAGCTTTTGAGCGTCATGTTGCTCACGTTTCTCTGTAATCTTTCAGCGATAGGTGCTATGTCTGCTGGCGTTTTAGCTTTCATCGTCGCTTGAATATCGCTGTAGAGCTCTGTCAAATCCATCTTGGAAAAATCTAATAAACTCAATTGTTCAGCAGTCAAACCCTGGCACTCAGGTTTTTCTGGGGTTCCCCACCCAAGTCCTAATTGAGCATGCGCTTGTTCTTGGATCAGCCTGGATAATTTGGTGCCAAAGCAGCAAAAGCTTGTTTGCTTGCGGGTGCAAACAGTCAAGTGCTTTTCAGCACAAAATGTACCTATATGAACACACTTTTTGGCCTTACGCAGATCGCTTAGCTCAAGCTCGTCTGGTGCACATTCAGTGAGATGTAGAGAAACGCCCCATCCTTTGCCATTGCCACAGCAGTCGCGAAAGTTTAAGCAGTTACGGCTACAACGCCGATCTTTGCCGCCAAAGATACCGATAGATGCACGAATATCGGCTTGCGCCTCTTTAAAGATGCTCAAGTGGCTTATGGCATTTAAAAATTCAGTATTGGGGCCATAAGCAATTGGGTGGCAATCGCCGCTCAAACAGAAGATCGACCCTCGGGATTTATAGGATTGCCACACAATAGAGGCGGTGCGGCAGCTATAGGTCTGCTCCCATACGAGACAATGATCCCCTTCCTTTTCCTTACACTCAGAATCAATTTGAACACAACCCATCTCCCGTAAACGCTCGCATTTTTCATCAGTTGGCTTGAAACAGCGATAGGTGTAATGCTCCTCGAAATGGTCTTTGGTAATGGGCTTACCGTTAATGATTCGGGTTTCACCCGTTGTACTGTGGTGCATGGCTTCATATGAACAGGTGCCCTCATCTACAGCACTTTCTAGAGCTTGACAGCCATCAATCCACTGCTCACTGCTCGTATATCGTTCTGGGATGGTTTCATAATAAGTCTCACAGCCACCGCAAGTCCAACGTTTTTTCACTTTTTTGGCAAAGCCTATATCAAATTGCATCGTTTTATGGCCTGGGCAGCGTTTACGTTGCACTTTATGCTCGGGGTAAATGGTGACAGTGACATGGAGCACTTTTGAACAGGTCCGCAACACTTCACCTTTGCCTTCATCACAGATCTCAATGTAATCTTTTTGCTCCTCTTCTTGCATAACCACATCAATTTCTTCATTGATTGTTTCGAGAGGAGCAGCAGTTGCTTTGTTTGCTGCAACAACCAAGGGGTCAGCCTTTGCATCAATGACATAATTTTTACGCATTCCCGCTGCTTCTCTCACCATAATTCCCCCGGGATTACGAGATACTTCTTCTAAAGCCGCATCTCCTATGGACGAAGCATCGAGTCCCGACACTGAGTGTTCATCTCCGCTAAACCCTGGGATGTTTTCTTTATCCACGTGCGAGCACGCTTCCTGTGCCCCTTGGAGTCTACCAGCAGCAAAAGTTTGTCCGCTCACATAAGCAGATCCAAGCTTACCGCCAGCAAATGAAGCAGGAATAAAACACAAGGTGAGCCACAGGAGAAAAAGCACTTTCATGACACTTCCTCTAACTTGGCTTTCGCAAACTTGAGGGTTACATTGCCAGATAAACGAGCCTGTTCGTGACCATCCTTTATTCTCACAAAAGTAGGCACATGTTGAATGCTATATTGTTCAAAAAGGTCGGGGTTGAGCTCCATACCTTGGGCGTAGCCTTTAATACGCTCAGCGGTTATTTTAAAACTATCCTGAATCAACCCACGAATGATGAGGACAGCATTAGCTGCTTCTGCTGCTTCCGTAAGTTCCCTTAAAGACGCTTCCGGCATAGAGAAAGACACAAACACAAGAATCCTCTCTTGACTTTCTCTGGTTTTATGCTCGTTTCCAGCCAGCATTTGCAAGCTTTTAAGCGAACATTTGTTGGAGGGACAAGAAGACTTTCCTTTTTCTTCTTCTTGTTGTAAAGCTGCTATCTTTTTCTGGGTCGCCTCTAGATTCTCTTTTGCCCATTTAAGATGGCTTTTGAAATCACTCTCTTTGCCTCCTTCTCTGGTATCACCAGCCCTGGTAGTACCAGGGCTGGTGATACCAGTAATAACAACGATTATTAACAACAACAAAAGTTTTACAGAAGACAACATGCGCGTTTCCTCCAGATAAGGTACCCAAAATCTTCTCCTTGATAAGGAAACTCTTTGCCTGCTCCCCACAGGGTATCGGATCTCCCCAACGGATAACATTGCCTAGAAGACGTTGATGGCACTGGATAAAGCATTTGCGTTTTGTATTGGGTTTTTTGAATGATGGGCATAGGATACTTATCACACCAGGCATTGCTGCCAATAGTTCCCCACAGCAACCCTTCACGATGAAGCTTTGCCGTCATTCGCTGTAGTGCCAGTAAGCTTGCCTGCACACCCCCAACGTGAGCCGAGATGGTCCCCGAAAAAGGATACATGCTGCCCTGACAGCCGGCACACCAAAACAACGCATCTGAAGGAAACCCGCTACTTGCTAAAGCACAATCGGCAACACAAGCAGCTTGAGCAATGGGATTGCCAAACAAAACGGCTTCAGGATTAAGCAAAAACCCCGTTTCATCATCATTCCAGAAAGGATCAAGCTCAGTTAAATACGCAAGATCAAAATCACCTTTTTCCATGCATACAAAATCAACCAATAACTCCAGCCAAAAAATAACCGGGTATAAATACCAGTGCACCTGATAAAAGCTATTTCGCAGTCGCCCTTGATGACCGTTGGAAACACCCCCTGCCCCATGCGTGCCCGTATTGGTTATGCGAATACCCCCCATATTGACCAAGCAATAAGGAGTTCTCGTCACATCCACTAAACGCACCGGCTCCCAGAAAGAAATAGGTAAGCCAATTCTAGGAATAGGACGTGAACAAGTACAAATAAGCGTGCGCGGATTGGAGGTATCTTCGCCATTGGCGGACAAGCGGATGACCCCAATGGTAATAGGGAATAGACAGCTCCAACAAATATCCGTAATCGGATTTACAAACCGGCCCTTACAGGAAGAATAATC
>JBAWWF010000142.1:0-3672 GCA_037146895.1 Alphaproteobacteria bacterium
ACCCACCGCTGTCATCCTCGGGTCAATCCACGGGTCAAGCCCGAGGACAGGTCCGAGGATGACAACCTGGGGAGTTACAACTTAAGAGCGATAAATTTCTTGAATACCACGTAGAAGATCCATCGCTTCCGCATACGGACGTTTGAAAGCGTTGCGGCCAATGATGGACCCGCTTCCTCCTCCGGCAGCAATTTGCTGAATATCCTCACGAACTTTGGCAGCATCGGTAACTTCCATCCCTGAAAAAATAACCAAACGCCGTCCATTGAAGCAGCATTGGACCACATGACGCACGCGATCACTCAGGGTATTGATCTTGATTCCACAGCTTAAGTACAGCTCTTTTGCTTGCGTTGTTTCGAGATGCGCTGTTGGCGGCTTAACCTTAATAATATGAGCCCCCAGCAACGCCGCCATGTGCGCCCCATACGCCACAACATCAACCGCCGTTTCGCCTTCCTTTGATACAGCACCACGTGGATAAGACCAGATAACCACCGCAAGACCGCTAGCACGAGCTTGTGCCACAAGCTCACTAATTTCTTCAAACATGTCCAGGGAAGCTTCAGAGCTGGGGTAAATCGTAAAGCCAACAGCACTGCATCCTAAGCGCAAGGCATCATCGACGGAGGCGGTAATAGCTTGGTCAGGAACAGTGTCTGCCCCCATGAGAGCGTTACTGCTATTCATCTTTAAGATAAGAGGCACGGCCCCCGCAAAGGTATCGGCACCAGCCTCCAGCCATCCCAGTGGGGCCGCGTAAGCTGACAACCTAGCGTCAATGGCAAGTTTATAGTGATAATGCGGATCATAAGTGTCAGGGTTCATGGCGAAGCTACGCCAAGGACCATGCTCAAAACCTTGATCAACGGCTAAGATGAGCAGCTTGCCCGTGCCGCCTAAGCGTCCATGCATCAAGAAACGGGCGAGCTGAGTCTTAACGCCTGGATTTTCACCTTCGTAATTGCGAAGAATTTTCTTGACTGCTTGCGTAATCTGCATAAAGCCCCCATCTGATTTGTTAACCTCTTTAATAACTACCCAAGCCATACTCAAACACCGTAAGGATTAGAGATTCCTGGATTGCCACGCTTCGCTCGCAATGACGAACAGAGTGTTTAACTCTCCACCGTCATTGCGAGGCTGCGTTAGCAGCCGTGGCAATCCAGGGGCTTTCCTTAGCAACAACATACCCGGGCAGTTACCTTATTCCTCACTTTAACTAAGGTAAAAAAAATGGTCTATGTTTTTAAATCACACCCCTCCCAAAGCATAGAATCTTCTGGTAAAAGCAAGTTAGTTACCTTACATTTAGAGTAATTATGTTTTATAGGTATTGTTATGAATACGTCCGTGGGCGGATGGTGGCTTTTTTCAAGATTTGCGAAAGATTTTACGCCAAAACTCATCACGTCTTTACGACAAGGTTATTCTTGGGATTTTTTGCAAAAGGATGCTTTCGCTGGTCTTAGCGTTGCTATCGTTGCCTTTCCCTTAGCCATGGCTTTAGCCGTTGCTTCAGGAACAACACCTGATCGCGGCATAGCTACAGCCATTATCGGCGGCTTTATTATTGCAGCACTTGGTGGCAGCCGCACACAAATCGGCGGTCCTGCCGCTGCTTTTGCAGTCGTTATCTTCAACGTTATTCAAAACCATGGGTATGATGGGCTACTGCTTGCCACCTTTATGGGCGGCATATTCCTTGTCATTGCTGGCTTTGCCCGCTTGGGTTCCATAATTAAGTATGTCCCCTACTCCGTTATTATTGGTTTTACCGCCGGATTAGCCCTGGTCATTTTCACCAGCCAGCTCCGTGATTTCTTTGGATTACCTATCGAAAACTTACCTACAGAATTCGCCGCAAGGTGGCAAGTTTACTGGCATAATTCTTGGAATCTCGATTGGCAAACAATGACCGTTGCTATGGTTTCCCTTTTAGGGATTATCATTATTCGCAAAAAATATCCGCGCATTCCGGTCTTGCTCTTCGTTGTCTGCTCCTCGTCTCTTTGCGTTTGGTTCTTTCAGCTTGATATCACGACGATTGGCTCTAAATTTGGCGATATCCCAGCAAGCCTTCCTTACCCGCAGATTCCAACCTGGTCTTTTGAAAAGATCATAAGCGTCCTACCTGCTGCTTTGACAATCGCTTTTTTAGCCGGCATTGAGTCACTCCTCTGCGCCGTCATTGCTGATAGCATGACTGGGGATCACCATCGCTCCAATGCGGAACTTATTGGGCAAGGCGTTGCAAACATGGTTGTACCTTTTTTTGGTGGCATTCCCGTTACAGCAACGTTTGCCCGTACCGCCACTAACATTAAGGCCGGAGCGCAAACACCGATTGCTGGTATTATGCATGCTATTTTTGTGCTCATTTTCATGACCTTTTTTGCCAAGCTAGCTGGTTACATCCCCCTAGCAACCTTGGCAGCTATCCTGGTTATGGTTTCTTGGGATATGAGCGACCTCAACAAATTCATTCGCCTTCTCAAATCAGCAGATAGCGAGCGTATCGTCTTGTTAGCTACCTTTGGTCTTACCGTATTAACCGATTTAACCATCGCCATCCAAGCAGGTATCATTATTTCTTCTTTCTTCTTTGTCCAAAGAATGAGTCGCCTGACACGCATTACCACACCCGATGATGAGGATAATCAAGCTCCGCAGCCCTCTGACTTGCCCGAATCTGTTAAAATTTACCATGTGCGCGGCCCTATCTTTTTTGGTGCTGCCTCCCGCATTAAAAGCGTTCTTGACCGACAAGGCAAAGGCAGCACGCAAGAAATTTATATTCTTAACCTTAAGCACATGCCGCTTATTGATGCGACTGGCGTTCACATTCTCACCCATTTCATCGAAAAATGTCACCGTCAAGGCACCACCGTTATTATTTCAGGGCTTAATCCACAGCCAGCCCATACATTACTTCGTATGGAATCCAGAGATATTGTCCCCATAAATCGCCAAACCAAAACACTAGACCAAGCTATCCGACTATCACACACACTTTTAAATGCGGTTGAAGATAGCCAACCCACCATAGAAGTCGAAATCGCCTAACCTCCCACAAAAAAGTTAATTGCGGTGATTGCTGTTTACCATTCCTCCTCGGTTAATTTTACAGTACAATGCTGTAGGATCATTCAGAGGGGGCAATTAATGAAACGGCTAACGGTACTTTGAATAACCAAGTTTGTCCATCTGCTGCGGATTCAATGTCACCTAATGATTTGGTTGAGCTTAATGATGTCCAGAGCCAAGCTGTAACAACGACAGATGGCCCCGTCCTAATTCTAGCGGGTGCTGGCACGGGTAAGACGCGTGTCCTCACTACGCGCATGGCTTACATCCTTGAAAATGGCTTGGCTGCCTCCTCAGAGGTGCTGGCAGTAACCTTTACCAATAAAGCGGCCAGCGAAATGCGACAACGTGTTGAAGCGCAGCTTGGCCATCCTGTTGCTGGTCTTTGGCTCGGAACCTTTCACGCCGTTGCTGTACGCATCTTGCGTAAATCTGCTGAGCTTGTAGGCCTTCAACCAACATTTACCATCCTGGATGCCGACGATCAGAAACGCCTGCTCAAGCAAATTCTGCAACTTGAGAATGTTGATGACAAACGCTATCCCCCCAAGCTCGTTGCCGCCGTGATTAGCCGCTGGAAGGACC
>JBAWWF010000143.1:0-3646 GCA_037146895.1 Alphaproteobacteria bacterium
CTCTCTCTCTCTCTCTCTCTCTCTCTCTCTCTCTCTCTCTCTCTCACTCTCTCACACACACACGCATACAAAATTTCCAGTGGTGTTTGTACTGATTGTTTTCCGTTAAGTCCGAAAGACATAGCAAGTATCATCGAAAGCTTGCGTAAGTTTTTCGGACGTACCCATCATTTGCGGATATTTGATTGGAGAGTTTACCCGCAAAAGAAGGGCGGAGACATTGATCTGTATATCGAAAGCACATGCCCAGATATTAGGCACCTAATTGACATGAAGTCAAAGTTTTTGGTAGCTTTGGTCTACAAAATAGGTGACAGAAAAGTCGATGTGGTCATAAATTTTGGTGCTCCAGAGCTGCCTATTTACCGCGTGGCGAGAAAAGAAGGGATACAATTAGTGTGAGTATACAAGAAGAAGAAACTTTAGAATCATTGATATATGCTGCGAATATGCACGCCTTGCGTATTGAGGAGGCTTTGCAGCACATTGCTCCTATATTGCCATTGCAGGCAACAACCCTCGAAGAGTTGAAGCATGAAGATTTAGGATCGCTAGAACTTATAACCAATCGGTTTGTAAAATTACAAGACCTCATTGGCGCACAGATCTTTCCTCGAATCCTTAAAGAACTGCGGGAAGATAGCCCCACCCAAAGCATGATAGATCGCTTAAACGTATTGGAGAAGCTGGAGATTTTGCCCAGTGCAGATATCTGGATTAAAATGAGGGATCAGCGTAATAAACTAACGCATGAATATCCCGATAAGCTTGATGTAATGGCTAACAACCTCAACATAGCCATCGAACATGCCAAATATTTGCAAAGTTATTGGATTACGCTAAGAGCGTTTATCATGAAGCTAATAAGCTCATAGAACTGTTGCCAAATCCACAGAAGTAGAAAAGACATTGGGTTGTTAAGTAGTCTATAAGCCGGGTTCTGTCGTGAAGATAACTCCTCACGGATGATCATTCATCTGCGACGTCTGTTACCAGACGCCTGTAGCAACCTACCCGAATGCGCCGTGCAAACCCGGTTGCCTTGCGGCGTGCATTCCTATTTGGTCTTGCTCCAGGTGGGGTTTACCCTGCCACGCCTGTTACCAGACGCGCGGTGCGCTCTTACCGCCCCATTTCACCCTTACCATGGCAAAAACCATGGCGGTATATTTTCTGTGGCACTTGCCCTCAATGCAGCCTTTGTCAACTGCACCGGCCGGACGTTATCCGGCACCTTGTTTGCGTGGAGCCCGGACTTTCCTCCAATCCCTATAACAGGATCAGCGATCACCCGACCACTTAACAACTTACTTACAAATCGGTCTTTATGGGCGTCTTGTCAAGTGAGATTTTTATTGCGCTTTCGTTGCTACGTCAGTCACTACCTTGAAAACTTTCTCGAGCAGGCTGAACCCCAACTCTTGCGTTTTGTTTGTAAGCTTGTCTTTAAATTCCGATTCTTTTGATTTAGCCTCTCCTTCTGCATTATATGTCGGGACATTAGGCACTGGATGAATATATTTAAAATCTCTTGAAGCTCCCGCCATCTCTCTATTAAAGGAGGCTTTGTCCTTTAAAGCAACTTCCGCCGCTAATTTACCCTGCTCCTCAGCAGATAACTCACGCCTGATCGCATTAGCAATTATCAGAGGAAGCTCCCTCTGTGCATCAGCTTCCATATCCTTCAACAAAAAGTCTAAGCTAGCAACAGCTTCTCTGCTACCTTCTAAATCAACGCTATTGAGAGCAGATTTGGCTTTTTGAACAGCTCTACTAGCGGCTGCACCCCAAGCATTTCGCCCCTGACACCGTTCTTCCTCTTCGATAAGATATTGCAATAATATAGCTACAACATCATCCCTGTTGACTGCAATTGAACTTCTGTTAAATTGCAGCTTTTTATCTGGTTTCTTGGTAGTACCAGAGACAGCATTAGATGAAGCCTTGATAGCTGTGGACCATTGTTGCAGACGCTTGGTATACTCACCAGCATCAATGCGGGCACCACTCTTGTACCTATCCCAAACTGCCGGATACTGATCCTTAATAAACAACTCACCGCGATAAACAACGCTGTTAACAAGCCCCTTCATGGAATTTAAATAAAAATCAACAACCGCTTGGCGCGGATCACGCGGATTGTTCATAGCCGCTTTAATATTCTTAAACCCTTGGCTAATTAGACTCAGGCAGTCGCCTCCTGGACATTGATTTTGATTATTGTAGATGGGGGCTACAACACTATACATCTGTTGTAAAAGAACATTCTTGTTCGCTTGTTGGGTTCCTTCTGCGGCAGGATTAGTGATTTGAAGCGTGCCAGAAGCATCTTTAATTTCTTTGTCAAAAAGCTCCTTGTTGGTTAATGGAATGCCCCCGCCCCCACTTAGGCTGCGAAAAGGCTTTAATTCCTGATCAAGTTGCTGCTGCCCAACTGGATATAACCTTGAGCGGATAGCTTGCAGTATTTCACTTGGACACCGTCCTTCCTTGATTGTTATTATTTTTGCGATTCTCTCATTTATACCAGATAATGTTTTTCGTGTTGCCTCCGAGCTTGCAACCCTTATTTCTCTTAATTCACTTATTATCTTGGTGATATAGTTCATTATCTTGTTGTAATCATAACACTGCTCTCCCACAACGCAAACACGCTCACCATCAGGAATAGCGGCTTGCAGGAGTAAACTTAAAATGGCATCAGCATCAACATCCAAAGGCACTGTAGGTACTTGGGATGCTGTTGGTGCCTGCGCCACGGAAACCCTAGCTAAATCGCTCATATACGTTGATGCAATACGATGACCAGCCTTGTAATTCTGCCACCCGCGCGGTGACATAGCATCTTTAATTGCTAATACCCCTGAATAAAAAACATCTGTAATTGCTAACTCGTAAGCCTCAGCAAGGATAAGGTTCATATCTGCTTCATTTAAAGCATTACCTTCTTTCTCCAATGTTTCAGTTAGAAGTTTTTGGATCCACGCTTGGCAAGTCTCGCGCTGTTGACAGTTACGGTTCGCATTGCATGTTTTAGAAAAATTATTAATAGTATGATAGAGTATCTTTAAGTTGTCCTGTCGACCCACGGACTCTCCTGTTGAATTCATAGCAACCCTCGGATTATCATGTGCATTCGCCGCCAGGCAAGCACCGCTGCTCAAGCCTACGCTAGCTATAATAATCAATAGTTGCCAAAACTGTATCATTACTTCATCCCTTTTATACAGGATAACAAATCTTTCTTAGCACAAGGTTAACAATGTCAAAGCAATTTAGGAATGTCCGGTTGTGGTGCATTAACACCACTCCGTGAGCGTAAGCGAGTGCCCTATTTTCTTGCTGTCCGGCACCCAGAAGCACAGGTATTACTGGGTGCCGGACGATAAGATTTTCTAAAGGACTCACGATGTTCGTCCAAGAAAACCTAATCTCCGGCATGACAAGTATGAGATAGCTCCTCACTTTTAAGCCTTTTTTATCCCGAACTGAGGTTATCTTAATTGTACGGTATAATTAAAAGTGTGGCTTGTTTCAATCCTAGATAGATCCTCGGGCTTGACCCGAGGATCTAGATCTCACTTTCAATTGCCCCCCTACGAAACACTCTACCCTCAAAGGCGGCGATCATTTTTTGCCCAATTTG
>JBAWWF010000144.1:0-3630 GCA_037146895.1 Alphaproteobacteria bacterium
TTGTGATTGAGTTTATTGATCTTAAGAAAAGTACTGAATATGCAGCTGTTACAAGGCAGCAATTAAATGAGATGAAAGTTAGTCTTGTTGATAGGCTAAACACACTAAAAGGCGACAAGATCTTTGCGCCTAACCCATCATTCTTGTGTAAGTGGTGCCATTACAGAAAAGATAACGGTGGCCCTTGCAAATGGTAACTAAAGTAATACTTGAACGGCATCTAGAAGCGTATTTTTCAGCTGCTTGTAAAAAACGCGGCTTACTTACGCTAAAGCTAAATGTTCGGTTTGCCAGAGGTTGGCCAGATCGAATTGTGCCGTTAAAAGGCGGTGGAGTTTTATGGGTGGAACTAAAACGTCCCGGTGGAAAGCTATCTGCCTTACAAAAAAAAGTCCACAAAGACTTAAGAGCTATTGGTCATACTGTCTACACAATCGATTCAAAGAAGGGTATTGATCATGTCTTTGGAACCGCATGAATACCAGAAGAAAGCTGTAAAGTTTTTAGTTGAGAATGGATCTGGTCAGCTTTGGTTAGACCCTGGGTTAGGTAAAACCAGTATTACGTTGGAAGCATTTAAGATTCTTAAAGCTGCTGGCGTTGTGAAAAAAGCTTTGATATTGGCGCCATTAAGACCTGCTTATGCAGTTTGGCCAGAGGAAATTAAGAAGTGGGATAACTTTAACAGCTTATCTATCACTGTTTTACACGGTCCAAATAAAGATAAAAATCTCTATGATAAGTCTGACATTCATGTGATCAATTTCGAAGGTCTGCAATGGCTTTCAAAATCATTGAATGGTAAGCCTTTCCATTATGACATACTGATTGTTGACGAGATTAGCTACTTAAAAAATACTCGGACTGAAAGATTTAAATCATTAAATCCATTTTTAGATAAGTTTAAGCGTAGATTCGGATTGACTGGATCACCAGCACCAAATAGTCTAATGGACATTTTCGGCCCACAACTAGTCATTGATCGTGGTGCAACGTTTGGCAAATACATTACACATTTTCGGACTGCATACTTTTTTCAGTCTGGCTATGGTGGGTACACATGGTCTTTAAAAACTGGTGCAGACAGCACGATTTATGAAAAGCTATCAGATAAAGTCCTCAGAATGAAAGCAGAAGATTATCTTGATATGCCAGAATTGCTGCTTAATCGGGTTTATGTGGAACTACCTAAGGCAGCTAGAGCTGTCTATAAACAGCTTGAAGATAAGTTGCTTATTGAGTTTGATAAGGACCAAGTAACGGCTACAAATGCCGCTGTTGCTGTAGGTAAATGCCAACAAATTGCGAATGGCGCCATCTACATGGATGGTGGTGAACGTGAAACTAAAAATATTCACGATGAAAAGCTAAATGCTGTTGAAGAGTTGGTTGAAGGATTAAATGGTAAACCTTGCATTATTGGATATCATTTTAAGCATGACTTAACTAGATTGCAAAAGCTATTTCCTCATGCACCACACATTGGATCAGGTGTAAGTGGCAAAGAGATGCAGGTGATTATTGATGATTGGAATGCAGGTAAACACTCAGTATTGCTGGCACATCCACAAAGTGCAGGCCATGGATTAAATCTTCAAGGCGCTGGTCATGCTGTGATCTGGTTTAGTAATACATGGTCATTAGAAGTTTATGAGCAGTTTATTCGCAGGTTGTGGCGCCAAGGTCAACGTAATAACATTATTGTCCATCAGATTATTGCCAAAGATACGATTGATGAAGCAATTGTGTCAGCAATTAACGATAAAGACAAAACTCAACAAGCCCTTATGAATGCTGTGAGGGATTACGCAAAAAAGATCAAACAATTGGAGGGAAAATAAAAAATAAAGTGTTTACTTTGTCGCAGATGTGGTACAATGCAACTGTTTACTTCAGTAAACGCTAAAAAACTTAACTACTTAAAGGCTTAAATCATGAAACACGGTAAAACTTACTGGTCAATTCACATAGATTCTTTTAAACTAAAAGAGGTTCTTCCAAAAGAAGAATACTTTCCAAAGCTTAAAGAAATCAGACTAGAAATAAAGCAAGTTTTAAACAACAAACTTGACTACAGCACAGAAAAAGCTGCCAATGAAGCATACAATAAATTACCGGATCATTTAAAACAATGGTCATCGGTTACGGAACTAACACCAATTAGTTTAGGACTTGGTTGGTGCTAAGCAACGGGGCTTCGGCCCCATTAACAAAGGAATCACATGGAAACAATCTTAAAGTCACCATACATCTACATAGCAGGTCCGTTCTTTAATCATGAACAACTTGCTATCATTGAAGATATTAAAAAAGTTCTGCAATTTTCAGGGCTAGAGTATTTCAGCCCTAAAGACGAATGCATGTACGAACCCGGAGTAACAACACCTGAGCAAGTATTGGACATCAATGTTAGAGCGCTTGAACAAACTGACCTTACCATTTGCGTTACTGACGGACGAGATCCGGGGACGATGTTTGAGGCCGGTTGGTGTTATGCTAAATCAGTACCTATCATTTATGTCTGGTTGGGTGGTACACCAGAGCAAAAGTTTAATCTTGTGTTGGCGGCTTCAGGTTCAGTTGTCCGTAGCTACACTCAACTCGATACAGCTTTACGTGAAATTCAAGAGACAGGTACGTTCATTCGTAAAAACTGGTCAGAAGAAAGAATGCACTATGAATGAGCAAGATATGAACTTCTTTATGCAAAGCTATACGCTTGAGCATACAAAACGCTATAGCATGAAACCGGTTGTCCACCATGAAAGTGTTGCAACACACAGTTTCTTTGTGGCTCTTGGTGTATTGCTAATGTCAAAAGACTATAAATTTGACGTTGATAAAGCATTAAAGATCGCTATTTGCCATGATCTGGCTGAAATGGAGATCTCTGATGTGAACCACATGGTTAAGAAAAATTTTCCAGTAGTTGCTCAAGCCTTAAAAATGGCTGAGATAGATATTGTAAAGAACTTTCCTGAGCAGGTTAGGGCATATTGCACCTTGTACCACTCGGATTCACCAGAATCATTGGCAGTACATTATGCCGATGCCCTCCAATGCCTACAATATTCAGACAATGAAATGGGTCTGGGGAACCGAGGTTATATGGTTGATGTGTTTGAAAACAGCAAGCGCCGTTTAGCGGTACTTGAGGAAAAACTTAAGCCTTATAAGGTTTGACCATGAAAACGACAGATCAAATTTTAGAACAGCGAGGCGAGGTTTACGGTGATTTTTATGAGGGTGTTTCATTGGAAGCATTGATCCTTAATAGTATGACGGATCGATATGAAGAACATCATGGTCTAAGTATGGATCCTGTCCATGTTATTTATCTCTCAAAAATCGTTATGAAACTTTCTCGTTTAGCTGTATCACCTAACCATTTAGACAGCTGGACAGACATTGCCGGTTATGCACGTTTAGTCGAAATTCAACTCACAAAGGAACAAAATGCCAAAAGTCAGTAAATCACAAATGCCGCATCTACAAAAGATGCATACAACTCTAAAGTTCGGTAAGAAAACAGATCCGATAGAGTTTGTTAACCAACTGGAAAACATAGACGTGCAAATTGTCCATGCACCTACCATCCCAGAATTCAGGAAAACTATTTCAGTGTTTCTA
>JBAWWF010000145.1:0-3620 GCA_037146895.1 Alphaproteobacteria bacterium
GTAAATGGATAGGCGATCTCTCTGCGCCCGATCCCACCTCGCTCTTTAACCTCTTTGGCTTGCTGCCGTTTCATGTCCCCACTTTCCTACATATTGGCATTTTGCCGATCCTATTCGGCGTGAGTATGTTTATGCAACAAAAAATGACGCCCCGCCCCGCGGATGCCACGCAGGCACAGGTGATGATGTACCTCCCTTTCATCTTTACGTTTATTTTCTCGAGCTTCGCCTCTGGCTTGGTTTTATACTGGATAGCCAACAACACGCTCTCCGTTCTCCAGCAAATGCTTATAGAGCACCGCATGAAGAGCGCCAAGCCTACGGTGATTCGGATGAAAAAGTAAGCCGATATGTTATTTTGCCTAACAAACAAAAGGAAAAAATGAATGACTTACGCAGATATAATGAAATACTAAAACGGCTCACAGAAGATATCGATGGCAAGGAGCGAAAAAAGCTTAAACAAGAGTTAACAACGCTTAATTTACTGAAGTGTATGGTGCGAAGCGATACTAGAATCGCCATATCAGAACAGATTGCTGATATCGATGCTAAGATAAATCATATGTGGCAAGTTTTTGCAAACAATGAAAGCAATCTCATGGCGTTATTGTGGTGTATGTTCGATGTTGAGTGTGTAAATATACAAAACCTTGAAACGGAGGAAAGGCAACGCCCAAAAAATTTAATATTAGATTATGCCTCCTTGGTTCATATAGAAGGGAAAAACAAGGAACGACGTTACCACGTTGATGATGCAGAGGATCGTTTCATCTCTATGGTCAACGGTAATTTTGTGAGGCTTCAGGACATTGTTTGGATTCGTATTAATAAGATTATTGAAAGCATTCGTCAAAAATTAGAGCCATCGCGCATTGAAAGAATGATCACATTATTTGCACGAAGTTTATGCCGACGCGGTATTATTGACGCTAATAGAGTAAAAACGCTCGGCATTATTTTGTCATCTGGGTTTTGGGGGAATCACATCGTCACAAGCTACATGATTCCTGCGCAAATTGAGTATATACTATTAAAGACTTTAGAGGAAAATAAGCAAACCATTACATGCTTTCGCAAGGATGGGACGATGTTCAAGGACATAACGCTTGATGATATCTTTGGTGATGAAAGCCGCCTGAATAGTGTTAAACAATATATTGATAGTAACATTTTAGACGAGTTTAAATACTTATTTAAGCATAATAATATACGAAATAACCTTTATCACGGTAAGTGCGATGATGATATAGTCGATAATGGTTATATGTGGTACTTATTTTGCAGGCTATTATATATAACGTACAAAAAAAACCGATGATATTGCCTCGCTAAGCATTTTCTACCTATCCACCTCGCCAAATACAATATCCAGTGTGGATATCCCCGCGACGACGTCTGCCAGCATATGCCCGCGAACCATGAAGTCTAGCCCTTGCAGGTGGGCAAAACCTGGTGCGCGCATATGGCATCGGTATGGCTTGTTTGAGCCATCTGCCACAAGATAAACCCCAAATTCGCCCTTTGGCGCCTCTACGGCGACGTAACAATCCCCCGCAGGTACGTGATACCCTTCCGTGAAAAGCTTAAAGTGGTTTATTAGCGCCTCCATAGAAACCTTCATTTCCTCACGCTTTGGCGGTGCAACTTTATTATTGTCTGTCACCACTGGGCCTTCTGGCATTTTCTCGATGCACTGTTTGATAATATTAATCGATTCGCGCATTTCCAGCACTCTAATAAGGTAGCGGTCATAACAATCACCGTTCTTACCAACGGGAATCGCAAAATCCATTTCATCATAAACCTCATACGGCTGGGCTTTGCGCAAATCCCATGCAATGCCGGATCCTCGTATCATCGGCCCGGTAAACCCCCAGTCCAGTGCTTCTTCCTTGGTAACGATGCAAATATCAACCATCCGTTGTTTAAAAATGCGGTTATTGGTTAAAAGAGTCTCCATATCGTCAATTTTCCTTGGCAATTCATCGCAAAATTTGCTTATATCGGCAAGAAGCCCGTCGGGTAAATCGCGGTATACGCCCCCGGGCCTTACGTATGCTGAATGCATTCTCGCTCCGCTCACGCGCTCGTAAAATTCCATCATTTTCTCACGTTCTTCAAAAAGCCACAAAAGCGGCGTCATGGCGCCAACGTCCAGCGCTTGGGTTGTGATGTTCATGATATGGTTTAAAAGCCGCGTTATCTCGCTAAACATTACTCTAATAAACTTTGCACGCCGTGGTACTTCTAAGCCCAAAAGCTTCTCGACGGCTAGTGCAAAAGCGTGCTCTTGGCACATTGGCGAGCAATAATCGAGCCGGTCAAAGTAAGGCACGGCCTGAAGGTAGGTCTTGTATTCAATGAGCTTCTCGGTTCCGCGGTGCAAAAACCCGATGTGCGGGTCTGCGCGTGTCACAACCTCGCCGTCAAGGTCTAGCATCAGGCGCAAAACGCCGTGTGCGGCTGGGTGTTGTGGGCCAAAGTTCAGCGTAATTTGTTTACTCCCGCTATGTGCAGCGCCATCTTTTACTATAGTTCTCATACTCTTTTCATACTTCGCGCAATATCAAAAAACAAATAAATACAATTTTTTTTAAAATAAAGCTTTTATTTACTCTAAAAATATGTATTAGTATACAATAATAATATAAATATATAGATCCAATTCATGCAACCAGAGTCACAAGCGAGATATGACGATCTACCGTCTCGGGCAAAGGCATGGGCAAGAACAAAGAAGGTTGGCTTCGTAGCATTGCATATCTTAAGAGATGCCGTTTTTATACTATTATCACCGATTCCCATCCTAAACTTCCTTCCAGCTATAGTACTTGATGATAAAGAGCCGGACGAGAGGGATAGATATCTGACAGGCGCTGCCTTTTTTTATATTGTCGGTTTTTTGCTTTTTCCAGCATTCTTATTCCTGGTACTCGTGCTGACACCTGTAGTTGCGTACAGAGCAGTCAGTAGTTCGGTAAAATCCGGCAAGGAATATTTCAAAAAAGTTGAGGATCAAGCCGTACTAGAATACGACGTAATGCAAGAACCAGAAAGAGCACGAGAAAGAGAAAGAGAAAGAGAACGAGAACAAGAAAGAGAACGAGAAAGGCTAATGCAAGCCGTAATACAAGTACGAGAAAAGCTAAAGCAAAAAAGGCTAATGCAAGCACAACAAGCGCCTGAAAGCAATTCGACGGTAAATAATGACGAGGACACGAACCCAACTGCTCCAGGTGAAGGCGGGCAATTATCTAACGTAAGCCCAGGTATTTCAGTTCTGCCAGACCACTTAGGTGATCTAAATGCCAATAATGTGGTCGGCTCCAATCTGCCAGACCACTTAGGTGATCTAAATGCCAATAATGCCAATAATGTGGTCGGCCACAACGACACTTCCGTCGCTAAAGTAGTGGGGCCAACACTCAATGCATTGTCTCTCAATGAAAGACTATCAGTGCCGGCAGCGACAAGTTACACATCAGGTCTCGTACCTGTGCCAGGTTACGTCGCTTCTTCTATCCGTGACGCAAACGGGAACGCAACCGGGAACGCAAACGGGTTAACTCGGGTAGAGAGTTAAATTGACCAACCGCAGCGCCATCTTTTACTATAGT
>JBAWWF010000146.1:0-3580 GCA_037146895.1 Alphaproteobacteria bacterium
GTTAAGTAGGCTAACCATAGGGCTTGGGTGCTTCTATGTAAAGAATACGTTGTCAACTTGGGCAGGATCACAGAAGTATGGCTGGAGAGGAGAGAGTATTTTTTCAAACTCACGACCAGTTTATCAATACGAATATTATCATTTAGCTCTTCCAATAAATCTCTGGGAATGTGCGAGGCATCTAAAAGGCTTATAAACAACAGCAGGCTGTCAAACCCTTGATTTGCATCCAGTAGTGATTTTAGTGGCATACTCATGATTTGGTAGCGAGATTTTGTGTAATCACTCGTATCACCCGCAATAATTTCTTGCACCTCATTAAAATCATCACTTGGCTTTTTTATATGTTCTAAATAATTGCTGTAAGAGGTATTGGTTATTTTTAGATAATAGGCTGCCGTCGAAACATCTAATGGGAAAGGCGGCACTTGCGTTAAAAACGCTTTAGCGTTTTCTTTTTGAGACATATCTACCCCCATAATCTTTGAAAAGAGGTCTAATTTTTCATCTGCACTTAATTCTGTTATAGGGATTACATGACTTGGATTACTGTCCTGAATCATACTGTCTCTTGTTGTCATAATGATCTTGCCTCTTGTCCTCGCCTCAGCGGTAGGAAAATACTCCCGGATTTTATTCATGGTTTCAGCGTTATCGTAAATGAGTAGCCAACTAGAGACAACTTTCAATTTGCCCTCAATAAACTCAAAAAGTCTTCTCTCTCTTTCTTCCTGGGCCTTTATTTCATTAAAACCCCGCACTAGCCTCTTTTCCTCATCCGTTTTGGCAAGGGCATATGCCAAGCTTTCAAATGACCTTAAAAGCGTTGCCCTGGTCTCTGCATTAATTTCCCAGATCACAGGTATTTTTTGCTCCTTCGCATATTGACGTGCAAGGGTTGTCTTGCCTGAACCGCCAATGCCGGTAAGAACAATTGTCTGAATGCCTGTTGGGTGTTCTCTGAATTTTCTTGCCATCTGACCCAATAATGCCGGACGATTCAGGAAAGCTGACTCTGAAGGGATGTACAACTCGGAACGAACCAGTTTTACTTGGATGGCGGAGCTATCCCTCTGCCCAGAGTGGGTATACCACAAACCAGCCAACACTAAACACACCAAGCTAAAAAGTGCTGTACGTTTTTTGTTTATGAAGTTCGGTTGGATTTCCGTGCGATGGAGTTTTTCACTTGTCCCAGGGGTGATCAAAGACTCCATGCCAGGATTGTGAAGATGAGAGAGGGTTGCAAGTCGTCTCTGAAACTCTTCCAGATACTGTCCAATAGGCTGCTGGGGGAAGAGTGCCTTGAGAATATCGAATACCATACAGTAATAATTTTGATCTGGTGGCGCACCCGACAACTCTTCTAAGTCCTTCTTTACGGGCAAGGCAAAGTATTTTGAGTGGGAGTTGATATCCTCATCTGACCATGACGCATCTTCACAAACAACTGACGGCAAAAGATACACCGTATAGGAGCCACTTGGCTCTTGGGCAAGACGACCAAGTGATTGCCAGCGATCACGTTTATCAACAATAACCTTAACGCCTGTGAGAGCTAAATGTGCTTGGACTGAATGGACTTGGATAGTGAGATCAGCCATATACGGCTCATCGGGCAAAGTCCAGTAAACAATGACACAGGCGGGATGCTCATTCACTTTAGCGATATTCTTCAAAGCCTTTTCAAACTCAAGACGAATAAGCACGCTTAAGTAGTAGCACTTAAAAACCAGGGCTTTTCCTGACTGTTCAATGAAATCAATGATGCCTTCTCTGGCGTTACATTGCAGCTTTTCCATGATGTGATGGACATGCTTGTCGACCGTTTTGGGGGATATGGACAATAGGTCCGCTGTTTTCTTAGCTGAACGGCCGCTCAATATAAAGGCGATAACGTCAACTTCTCTCGATGTGAATTGTACACCATTTATATCCTTGAGGTGCTTTTGGTACAGCACTCCGTGGAAATAATAACCCATTCGCGTATCAGCCTGAACGCTCATCAGAAATGATCCACTTTCGCTCATTAAAATTGAGCCACTGATTGCGCAGATGTATCATTAATTTTTCTTGTTATCCTCTGAGAGCCGCAGTTTTATTTATTTAATTGATATCTAGGTGGTTTGGTGGGGTCTTTTAAAGAATAGATATAGCGCGCGCCACAGCTGCCTGGCCCGCTTCGTTTGGACTGGGGAACTCTTTAAGTAAGTTTTAGCCCATGATCCGAATTAATAACACGAGTATTTCTCTTTGTCTATACCTTTTTCCTTTCACTTGGTTCTAACTTACAATTATGCTATTCCTAGTACTGCGGTACAGGCGGGGACGTCGATGACCGCGAAATAATTTGGGGGAGGAGTCTTATCTCCCCTTTATTATTTGCATTGTTCCTCACATCAAAAAAATGCCTTCAAATTATTTCCACAAATCTCCCGTGTTATATGGAGCAGAGCCACATAACTACATAGAGGGTGGTTTAATTCCAATCAGCGTTCAGGTAAAGTGCTCGTACGATCTTTTTAATCAAAAATTGCTCTTGATCCAAGCTCTAAAACACACGGGTAAAATTTCCCCATAACCCAATATGGGGAAATTTTACGAATGGCTGTCCATGACTCTAAATACATAAAATTTTAATAATTTTTAACTAACGGTTCAGGAGTGCACATTAATGAGAACCAGAGATGATTTTTTAGAACTTCACGAAGCCGTTGAATTTCTTATTGCAGACAAGCACCCAGATTTTTCCCTTTTTAAAGAATCCATTGAGATAGGAGAAATGCTTCGCCGCTTCTCCTATGAGAAGACGATGCAAGTCTTGCAACGCAGCAGAAAATACTCAGATCGCTTGTTTTTTCTGATCAAACAAAAGCTTCCCTCTTTTCTGCTCTTATCAGATCAAACTTATATCAAAATATCGCATGATTATTGTGAAACAGCGGACGACTTCTATGCCATCGTTATGCTGCACTGTGCTAATGAATACAAGCACCTCACTTTGGACAAAGCAATTGACGCAAAGATTTGTGTGGCTAAGGCTGGTCTTCAATCCAATTCCGTTGACTTGGGGGAGGTCTATTCTGAAGGGGCTATGGTGAAAATCTTGGGTGTCTCGCTGGAGGAGCAAGAGCTCAACCCTTTCTTGCGTTATTTTTGCTACCTGTCGGCCAACAAGAAAAACGCAGATTTTCAGATGGTTACTCATAAAACACAGTATGAAGTGGTTGATATTATTGATCCACAAAGGAAATATCAGGACTTTGGGTTGAAGATCGACCCCCAAAGAGAGCTAAACGAACCCTTTCACGTTATTCGGCTATTCATCAAAGGCTATAAGCCGACAAAAGGACGCCCTGCCACGAATGTTATCGACATACACCCTCAAGAAGTGGCAGCAAGCTAATGCCTCCCCTGATTCAAGGCGTCAATGATTTGATTTTGCGCTTTTTTAGTTCCTCCAAGTTGTGGTGGCTACCTTTATATGTTTGTGGCGTATCGCTTCATATATCTACCTGTTTGTTGGTTATCCAAATACCTGTATGGCACAACCTTTTTTGTGTACTACCAGATACGTTGG
>JBAWWF010000147.1:0-3512 GCA_037146895.1 Alphaproteobacteria bacterium
CACCGCCTCCGCCAGAACCACCGCCTCCGCCACCGCCGCCGCTAGAACCACCGCCTCCGCCAGAACCACCGCCTCCGCCACCGCCGCCGCTAGAACCACCGCCGCCTAAGGCTATTGTGTTGAAAACACAGGCGTTTGGAAGACTGGTAACAGTACCGAATCCATTGTGGAATATGGCAGATATTCCTTTAGGATTGCTTACCGATACAGTCTGTGTCTTACATGTAGCGATGAAAGCAAGGCGAGCATTAGCATCATTGCCTAATCCGGCAAGAGCCCCCCAAGAGACAAGAGAAATAGTGCCGATTATAGCTGCGTACTCTATAACCGTTGCGCCCCTATTATTCTTGATAAACCTCTGGGCAAATCCTTTATGATATATTTTCATATTACACCCCCTTGTTAAGAGTATACTTTCCGCATAAGTAAAAGGTAGTTTTGAGAAGAGGCATTTCAATGATTTTAGTAAAATTTCACTAAAAAGATCAAGAAAAATCCCTTAGGTTGGTGAACCTAAGGGACTGAGTCAAAAAGCCCTAATTTTTTAATTAAGTACCGAGTTTAGCAACTGCTTTCAAACCTGTAGGATTAGCAACTGCAGCACTTGTTGCGCCAGCACTTAAGAAGCTAAACACGTTCGTAGCATTGACACCGAGTGTTGAGATTGCTCCCCAAGCGACAAGAGCAACAAGGCCGAGGATGACTGCATACTCAGTCAAAGTCGAACCTTTTCTATTGTTTAATAAATATTTATTCGTTTTCATGACTACAACCCCCTAATAAATCTATATTTTATTGATTACCATCTAAGTTCCACAGATTAAGATATAATTATCGATTAGTTTTTCAATAGTTATAATAAATTTTACAGCGATTTACCAATCACGGTCCGTGAACCGCTGATTTTTTTTAATAGCTATAGCAAATGTTATAAAATTTAAGTATAAAAAAGGAATGAAAGGTGTTCGTTTTTGTTCTAAAGATTTATGTGAGCTGGCGCAGGTGCCGTCTTATAGTAAGACGACTAATGGCATCAACATAACCGTTTACCCCTCTTATTTAGACGAGCAGTCTTCGCCCGCTAATAATCATTTCCTATGGGCTTACCACGTCTGTATAGAAAACAAAGGCCGCCAGACCATTCAGTTGCGCAGTCGGCATTGGCGTGTCATCGATTCTTTAGGGAGAACGCAAGACATTCATGGTGGTGGTGTTGTTGGAGAACAACCTATCATAGACCCAGGAGATACTTTTGAGTATACAAGCGGTACGCCATTAGTTACGCCTTCAGGAGTTATGGTTGGCTCATACCATATGGAATTAGAAACCGGCGAGATACTTATCGTGCCTGTCCCGACCTTTTCCCTTGATAGTCCTCATCAGAACATCGTGCTGAATTAGTCTTAGCTTTCAATCATGGTAAAAATATGACTGTAACAGAAGAAGAAGCCCAGAAAGCTGTGCGTACCTTAATTAAATGGGCTGGCGATAATCCAAATCGTGAAGGCCTTCTCGGAACGCCTCAGCGCGTAACCCGTGCTTTCCAAGAGTTTTTTAGCGGCTATAATACGGATCCCCAAGAGTTTCTTGAGAAAACCTTTGAGGAGATTGGCGGCTATGACGAGCTTGTGATACTCCGTAACATCCGTTTTACATCACACTGTGAGCATCACATCTCTCCTATTATCGGCATTGCCCACGTTGCTTATATGCCCGACAAGTGCTTGGTCGGCATTAGTAAGCTAGCCCGTGTCGTGGATTTATTTGCGCGGCGTCTCCAGATCCAAGAGAAAATGACGGCCCAAATTGCTGACGCCATTGATAAAGTGTTAAAGCCGCTTGGCACCGCTGTGGTTATTGAAGCAACGCACCACTGCATGGTCACTCGTGGAGTTCATAAACCAGAAACCACAATGGTCACTAGCCGCATGACCGGTATTTTTCGCAAGGATGCTAATTTACGGAATGATTTCTTATCTATGATTAAGGGGACTTAGCCTCACTTTTCTTAATAGAGTGCTGTCAAACGCAAAATCCAGCTTGGGCTATGTTCCAACATGAAAACTTCCAGACGATTAATCCAGCCTGTTAGCAGCAAAGCTCCCATGATGATGAGGACGACCCCTAAAGCCTTCTTGCCTTTCCTAGCAAAGTACGCCCAGCTTTTGTGTCCACCCCATAGTTCTCGCGATAAATAGGACAGCACAATAAGTGGCAGGCTAGCTCCAAGGCTATAGATGAACATAATAGCGATGGCCTCACCAAGGTTCTGCCGCTGGTTTGCGAGGTTAATAGCTAATCCTAAGGTTGGGCCAATGCACGGCAGCCAAGCTCCTCCTAGAATAAGACCGAGAATAAATTGTCCGCCAAGCCCTTCAAGGGAAGAATGACCGCTTAGCACATTTAACCGCGCGACCAATGGGGAAAGGACGCGTAACCAAAAACGCTCTATCCTAGAGGATAGTAAAGTGAGCCCCAAGAGAACGAGTAACGCACTAAAGAAGACATGCAGACCGTGCGATGAAAGTCCGATAAAAGTTCCAGTTGCAGCTAGAATAAACCCTAACAGGGTAAAGGTTATACTCAAGCCAGCTACGAGTGCTACAGGCCCCCAACGATGTTGCTGCCATGCGCTCAACAGAAGAACAGGGGCGATTGGCAGAATACACGGGCTGAGGATCGCCAAAATCCCCGCTAAGAAGCTCGTGGCAAGTATTATAACCATAGCTTAGGCTTGGAACTGTAGCTTGGTTGTGTTGTTGATGAAGTCGAGCAGCTCAGTCGCACCTGTCGTTCCCGCCGTTCTACCTAAAGATTTCTCTCCCTGCAATACAACAATGACTGTCGCTGTTGCGACACCATTTTTTTCCATCAGTGCTAGGTTGTCCTTTTCATCCACATCTACCTGAAAGAAAACGACATCTTTGCATTGTGGGCACCCTTCAGGCGCTTTAAGCTCACTTAAAACCTTTTTTTGAAGATTACACGGATGACACCCATTTTTAAAAAAATGCAGGACGATTATGCGATTGCTCTTTTGCGCTTCTTCTAATGCAGCCACATTATAAGTCTGCAATAGGGCCGCTTGACTTGGCAGCACTGATACCGCTGTAATAACCAGGAAAACTAAACTCTTTAAAGTCATCATTCTTCTCCAAAAAACCATAATCTTAGGATACGCTAACTTAGAAGGTTTAAGCAAATCTCGTTTTTAAAAAACCACCTGATGGTCGACTCCAGCGTCTAGTAACGTCTGTGTAAGCTGAGCTTTGAGTCGTTCAAATCGTGCTGCCGCTGCTGATTCAAAGCGGACAACAAGTACGGCTTGAGTGTTGGATGCGCGTAGCAATCACCAGCCATAGGTTGTTTTAACCCGCACGCCATCAACAGCGACCTTATCTTGACCATGTTTCTGTTGCTTTATTCTTTCAACAAGGGCAACTTTTTTATGATCCTCTCAAGGAATGCGGATCTCTGCGGTGCTGAAATGGTGTTCCAGGTTATCATACAGC
>JBAWWF010000148.1:0-3502 GCA_037146895.1 Alphaproteobacteria bacterium
ATCCAAAAGATATAGCCCTGGATGCTGCAAAATACCAAAGACTAAAGGTATTTGAAGGCTTAGCAACAGAACCAGAGCGTCAACTTTTTACGCTGCTGGATAAGTACAACGATCAATGCCAAGAGGCTAATCAGATTTACGTCAGGTGTTTGCCGGACATCAAGGTTTGTCCCGGCGAAGGCCGGGAACCAGGGGAGCCAAGAGATCCCGGCCTTCGCCGGGACAAACCTTGGAACAGTTCTCATTATCCAGCTTACAAGGCCGCTTGCGATGCCAGGAATCAGACAGCCTTAAAGGTTTTTAACCAAAGAAACCATGACGACGTTTTGAAACTAGCCGATGCCATGGGGATTAAATTCAAGGAGGTTGAGCTTGAAGGAATTTTTGTCCGTTGTGAGCAAGCCACCCGCAACGCTCACATTCAAGAGTATCTAACTTCTGAAGATAAAGATAAAAAAGGCCAGGCCGCGGTTGACCTCCTCAAACTGATTGACTTTGAGCGTAACTATGACAAGCAGCAGGGCAATATCTCAGTCACCGCCCGTCAAGCTTATTATGCAGGCGTTGATCTCAAAACGCTTCAAGCAACCGCATTTAAACATCAACGAGAAAAGCATCTCCAATCCTTGACAGCTGAAGAGGTCAAAATATTTCATGCTTTGCAGGATTATGAAGAGGTTTCTGGGACGGCTAAAAAGACATATGTCGCCTGTTTGGAAGAAGCCAAAACCAAGGCTTGCAAGCCATGGGAGACGATCACGTTCAAGGATTACCTGACTCTTGTTACCAAACAAGACCTCCACGCCCATAAGTTGTTGAAGGAGAGCGACACCAGTGTTTTAAGCAAAGTAGCCCAAGGAATGGCTATTTCCCTAAAAGGGCTGGATGTAGAAGCGCATCGGCATTCTCTTCGTGACGTCTTACAAACCTTTACCGAAGGCGACCATACCAACGTGCCCCTCGCCGCCTATGAGATTCTCAATTGGCTAGAGTTTGACCGTCATGCTGACTTTAAGCACACCTTTAAGGTTTTGCGGGAACAGAATTTATTCCCCAAAGATATTAAGGCCAGCCTTGAGGAGTTTCATGACAAGAAAAGGGTGTTGCGCCATGAGACTGAAAAGCAATCGATATCTATAAGGGATGACAGTCGACAGGGGGTCGACCATCGACCCAGGTTAACCTATACGAGGTCCCCATCTTTTGCAGAGGTAGAGGAGCAACTTAAAGATCGTATGGAGGATTTGGCAACCGCCGTTGTAGAAGAAAAACTAACCCGACGGACATCTACGCAATTGAGGTTTGGCAACAATGGTTCGATTAATATTTTTACAAGCGGAGACAAGAAAGGGTTGTACTCCAATTACGAAGCGGGGATTCATGGCGGCCCCCTTAAACTCATCGAAGTTCACAAGGGTCTTTCTTCCAGAAGAGATGCTTGTATTTGGGCTTCCGATTGGCTGGGAGGGGATTTAAGAGTTATTGAACGGCCCGTTGTTGAAAAGCAACAGGAGAAAGCCGATGGTCGGCCACTTTCAACCTGGACGCCTATTGTTCCGGTGCCAGCTTCGGTTGCTGATCCCGATATTGCGGGCAACAAATACCTAAATGTTATGTTGAGTGATGGCGGCAAAGAGACGGGCCGTTATGCGTATCGGGATATTAACGGCAATCTCAAAGGTTATGTCGTGCGGATTGAAAGACCTGATCCCGATGATCCTGAGGCTCCCAAGAAAATTACGCCGCCTTTGGCTTATTGCGAGAACCAGCGCGGTTTTAAATGTTGGCGGTGGCAAGGCTTCGAGACTAAGAACCGCACTCCTTACGGACTTGAAAAACTGGCCCGAGACCCCCACAAGCCGATTCTAGTTGTCGAAGGAGAGAAAAAAGCGGATAAGGCGCAAAGGATGTTACCGGAGTATCATGTATTGGGCTGGGGTGGTGGTGCCGGTTCTGTTGGCAACACCAACTGGGAGCCGTTAGTTGGCCGCACTGTTGCCATCTGGCCTGACAATGATGACGGTGGTTTTAAAGCCGCGGATAAGTTGCAAAAAATCGTGACGCAATTGAATGCGGAGCAAGGTGGGAAAGGCACAATCGACGTTGTCGCTATCCCATCAGTCGAGCTTCCCGCCACGTGGGACTTGGCGGATACATTGCCCAAAGGCTGGACGGTGGATACCGTACGGCAAATGATCAAAGAGGTACTGTCAGCGGTATTACCGGCAAAAAGCATTCATCTTTCTAATGGAAAAACAGAAGGAAAGACAGAGATCATAGGTGCGCCACCGCGCCTCGCGGATAAAAACCGAAACCACAGCGCGGATTTACCGAAATACCCAGTTAAAGCGGGTAATGAAATTCTCCTAGTACACGAGAAAGCACATCAAGAAGATACCAAACTGGAATCAGCCGTGCGCGAGTTTATCTCCTTGAGCAAAGAACATGCACAAAAGCCCGGGAAATTTTCACCGAAAGAATACTGGCACAGAAACGAAATAAACAAATCCTTAAGCCGCATTGCCGCTCCCTACTTAAAGGATGAAAGGTTTTTGGCAAAAGTTGCCGACTCCCACAGTAAGGAAGCCGCAGACAGACTGGCTAGGGAAATACAATCACTCAATAGAACCCGCGACCGCGGGATTGATATGTGATAACTCTTACTCAGCTGCCATTGGCTTAGTTCAGGAGCATGATAAGACGTATACGGCGTTTGTGGATAATGTTCATAATCGGCATCTTGATCACTTCTCCAGAGATAGGGTAGAGATAGTGTGTGAGCATGCCATACGCCACAAAGAAGCGACAGGAAAGACGTTAGATGATAATAAGATTGATGAGCTGGTGCATGGGATTCATAGGCGTGAGCCCACGAGGCAAACGGCGGCACAGGATCAGCATCAAAGTAAGGTTCTGGAAGCGCATCATGCGCAGATTAGACAGATTTACGAGACGATGAAGAAACGGGTGTCGCAGCAGCAACATAAGGGTGCATGGGATGGAGCAGTTATCTGGATAGTTGATACCGGATCGAAATCCGTCATTTATGCTTACTGAATTTATCGAAATTTTCTCTATGTTACATATGCTACTTGAGATTTTAAAAACAATAGAAGACCACAGGGGTGCCGAGGGTCGAAAATATTATTTGCATCACATATTAATATGATAAATCATTTGTAGGCCATAGCCCTGTCTGACAAGAATATTGGCAAAATTATCTTTGCCCGTTTCGCAACTTGGGATATATTCCTTATGGAGACTCTTCTTTAAAAAAGGCGAACAAAAGCTTGTCCCACCGCCGGAACGCCACTATAAAACACCGGAAACGAGCAAAAAGCCCACATTCTCTTACTCTGGGGGGGGGGGGCAAAAAAAAACCCTGAACCCCTTCTCTTTACCATGGAGGACCTAAATAAGACTTCCGAAGGGTTAAGGGGATTGCCCAAGGACTTTTCCAAAAACCCGAAAAATGGAAGTTTTCCACGGGATGGGCAAACCC
>JBAWWF010000149.1:0-3501 GCA_037146895.1 Alphaproteobacteria bacterium
AGAAAGGACCTTTTTAGCATAGGTCTGCCCAATCACGTACTCATCCAATACGGTGCAAATTTCCATAGGCGAAGGAATGCCCTCCGAATGCTTTACAGCCCCTGTGCGGTTCTCTTCCCGAATAATATCGGTACATAATTCCACACACTCATCACAGATCAATACTGTAGGACCGGCAATCAGCTTGCGAACTTCATGCTGACTCTTACCACAAAAAGAGCAGTAAAGAGTATTTTTTGTATCACCACTGCTTGCTTTAGTCATCTTATCCCCACTCGTTCAACTTTGGTTCTCTCTATACACAAGGTACTGCACCTATTTAATCCCGTAGGCCACTTGTAAATAGCACAACCTCTAGTCACAGCATACAAAAATAACTTTGAACGAATCGTTAACAATCCAAAATTCTTAAGAGGCCTGCTTATTTAGGCCTGTGCCACAAGGGCGCTGCGTAATGATCTCGTCAATTAGCCCAAACTCAAGAGCTTCTTGGGGACTCATAAATCGATCCCTTTCAAGAGTTTGTTCGATAACCTCTATCTTTTGACCAGTTCTCTCAACATAAATCTCATTGATACGCCGACGTAACTCTAAAATTTCCCGCGCTTGAATCTCAATATCCGTTGCTTGCCCTTGCGCCCCTCCTGATGGTTGGTGCACCATAATACGAGAATTCGGCAACGAATAACGTTTACCCTTTTTCCCAGCTGTTAATATCAGTGATCCCATCGAGCACGCTTGACCAATACAAAGTGTTGCAACATCACAACGAATATAATTCATTGTATCAAAGATTGACAACCCTGCCGTAACTACACCACCAGGAGAATTAATATAAAGAGTCACATCTTTATCAGGATTTTCCGATTCCAAAAATAAAAGCTGTGCAGAAATAAGGCTTGCAACCTCATCCGTTACAACCCCAACAAAGAAAATTATTCGCTCCCTCAACAAGCGAGAGTAAATATCGTAGGCTCTCTCACCGCGCCCTGTTTGTTCAACAACCATAGGAACTAGTGTGTTCATCGACACATCAGAAGGCATATCTATCTCCTCGCTTAACTACTATGCAAATTATAACTTACTTTCCTTTTTTTGCCGCAATTTTTTTAGGTTTATCGGTTTTTTCAGAATCGTTATCTTCCTCTGTCTCATCATCACTTCCAAAAGCTGTTGGCAGTACACCACGAATTGCTTTTTTGAACGTTTTTAAATCAACTGCTTTCTCTTTGATTTTAGCATTTGAAGCTATAAATCCCACAACTTTATCTTCCAGGGCCGGAGCCAAAAGACGATCCAGGGCTTTAGGGTGTTTACGATAGTACTCTATAATCTCACGCTCTTCGCCTTTATAGCGCATAGCCTCGCGAATAACGGCACTACGAACTTCCTCTTCACTCAAATGAATATCATTGAGCCGTCCAATTTCAGAAATCACCAGACCTAAACGAACACGTCTTTCAGCAATTGCCGTATATTCCGTTTTCAATTCGTCATCACTGACATCGGCATCATCATCACTGAGGTCGCCACGAGCTTCAGCCGCCGCCAGCTCATCTTCTAAGCGTTTCCAAATCTGTTTAAATTCTGAATCCACGAGCCGTGCTGGCACCTCAAAGGTGTATTCCTCAGCGAGAGCATCTAAAATACGACGCTTCAATAACATCTGAGTAAGAAGTGTATAGTTCTGTTCAACCTGTTCTCTAACCTTTTGGCGCAAAGCCTCAAGATTATCCATGCCTAAATCTTTAGCCCATGCGTCATTAACTTTAACAACAACTGGTTCCTCAATCTTTATTACCTTAATGTGCGTCTCGGCCTTCTTTCCGGCAAGTTTACGCTCCCAAAATTGCTCCGGCATGCCGTGATCTATATTGGCTTCTTGCCCTTCTTTCATTCCTGTTAGTGCTTGGACAACCTCGGGAAAGATAAAAGGTTCGCCTAATTCAATGCGTAACTCTTTCCGATCTAAGTCAGGAATAGCCTTACCCCCAACTTTCGTTGTTACTTGAACCGTAACTATATCTTTATTTTGTGCAGGACGTTCCTTTTTTGGCGCGTCAAACTTTTTATAGGATTTACGTAAAATCTCTATTTCCTTCTCAATCTGTTCTTCTTCAACTGTAGCTTGCAGCTTTTCGAGCTTAATTTTGCCAAAGTCTTGAATCTCAAATTGAGGAAGAACCTCAACCTCATAGACGTAAACCAAGTCTTTCCCATGACCATGGGAGACAATCTCTATCTTAGAGTCCTCCCCAGCAGGCTTGATGTTTTTCTCTGCCACTAATTTCTCATTTGCGCCTTGCATAGCCTCTGCCATAGCCTGCTCTCGGGCACGTACACCATAACGCGTTTCGATAACCGACTGCGGCACTTTGCCTGGACGAAACCCAGGTATTTTAAGGTCATTACCGTAAGCAGCCAGATAAGCTTCCACTTTTTCTTCCACTAGCGCTGCTGGGATCGTAATACGATATGTATGACGTAAGCCCTCCACAATCGTTTGCTCAAACTTCATGATATTTTTACCTTATCTCACTCTAACATTCTTGGCACTTACTTGGTGCGGGCGGAGGGACTCGAACCCCCACGACTTGCATCGCCAGGACCTAAACCTGGTGCGTCTACCAATTCCGCCACGCCCGCATACTTCTATCTTATAATTCTCACTCTAATGGGATAACCACAGCTTCTTCAAGGCCTTTTGTTAGTATTCTCTCAAAAAATAATGGGCTTTTGCTGATTTTAAGCATCGTCAATATATGTAAAATGCATATATAAATTTAGTAGTTTAACCAAACGGAGAAGACAATGGAAAAAATTCAATGGAGACAAAATGAAATTGAACAAATGAAGCAGCTTTACATTAATAACCAGCCGATAAAAATTATTGCCAGAGTCCTTAATCGCACCCCCACAAGCGTTAATAAAGCACTCAGCCGTTTTGGCATTCGGCAAAAACGCCGGACCATCCTAGAAAAGGCCACAGCTTCTAATAAGCTAAATGATTTAGCAAATTGTGATATTTATATGAATCTTTCTCAACAGCAAACAGCCCAAGAAAAGTGGGTTACTCTTGATTTCGTGCATGCTTGGCTGCGTGGACGCAATGTTAATGTAGAAAAAGTGGTATGCGCCCTCACCCATAAAATCCACTTTGCTATTGGTAGTGCGCGCCTTAATCCTTCAGCCTTAGTCATGTTGTTTAATAAAAAACGTTTAGAGGAAGGTTTAACGATTTGTTGGGTTGAAAAAATTTCATGCTAACAACCCGCCGCCAGCGTGGTAGGCCACGAACAAGACCACTCGAACATGATTACGGCACAATTGAGTTGCAACGACAACGGGAGGCGAAAAAACAATTGCTTCCCAAGTCTCTTAAAGCAACCCCTAAAGACATCAATGCCTACCTTGCCGGATCTCATTTACATGCGTTTTATTTAATGGGATGGATTTCTAAAGAAGTCTTTCTCTCAACGCTTGCTTACGCTCACCTCATGC
>JBAWWF010000150.1:0-3476 GCA_037146895.1 Alphaproteobacteria bacterium
CGCCTTAAGCAGACACTCCCGCGTACGTTGACCTCACAACAAACGCTTTCGTTGTTAAAAGAAATCCCCGATCTCAACGCCACAGCATGGGTTGGTGCTCGAGACTGTGCTTTATTCACCTTGATTTATGGAACCGGATTGCGCATTGCCGAGGCCTTGAGCTTGCGTCGTGGAGACTGGACCGCCCAAGAGATGATCACCATCACTGGTAAGGGGCGCAAGCAACGGGTTGTTCCTTTGCTGCCTATCATACATGAAGCTATGGCCGCTTATCTCAAGGTATGCCCCCATGTTTTGACTGCGGAAAGTCCCCTTTTTGTTGGCGTTTCAGGAAAACCACTGCATGCTGGCGTGGCCCAGCGCGCTTTACGTGTCTATGCTCAGGCTCTTGGACTGCCGGAAAAGACAACGCCACATGCTCTACGCCACGCTTGTGCGACCCACCTGATGGTCAATTCTCATGATTTGCGCGGCATTCAAGAACTATTAGGCCACGCGCAACTGTCCTCTACGCAGATTTACACACACCTTGACCACCAATCTCTGCTTGATACTTTTGGGACCTTTCATCCGCGGATGAGCAAAGAAGAAAAATAATAGGTTTATGATAGTGGTTTTTTTGCCTGGTGCTCCTAAACCCACACTCCACTACAAAACGACAATTGTCATTCTGTAGAGGCAATAACATGCACAACCCACCACTACAAAACGACAATTGTCATTCTGTAGAGGATATGATACGCTTAACCTACCACTACAAAACGACAATTGTCATTCTGTAGAGGATAAAAAGGGGTAACAGATGAAGTTTATTGGTCGTAACCATGATTTAGCAACGTTAAGAGGGCTTTTAAGCAAACGGAGCGCAAGCCTAGTTGTTGTTAAGGGACGTCGCCGCATTGGAAAAAGCAGGCTGATCAAGGAATTTGCAAAGGATTTTACTTTTGTTGATTTCTCAGGTGCACCGCCTTCAGATAAGTCTACAGAACAAACTCAGCGCGATGATTTCGCACATCAGCTTGAAAAGAAGTTTAAGTTGCCTCGTCTTAAATCAGATGATTGGGGGGATTTGTTTACGGCCCTTGCACAACAAACAGCCCAAGGACGCGTTGTCATTCTACTGGACGAAATATCTTGGATGGGCGGTCTGGACCCAGCCTTTCTGGGAAAACTAAAGAATGCCTGGGACATGGAATTTTCCAACAACCCTAACTTAATCTTGTTTTTATGTGGATCAGTGTCTTCTTGGATTGAGAAGAATATTATCAATAGTACAGGATTCGTGGGACGACCTTCTCTTTATCTTACATTAGAAGAACTCACGCTATCGGACTGCAATCAGTTCTGGGGGCCTTTGGGAGAGGGCATTTCAGCCTATGAGAAATTGAAGCTGCTTAGTGTCATTGGAGGTATTCCCAGATATCTTGAGCTAATGAACCCACAAGAATCCGCAGAAGAAAATATTAAAAAATTGTGTTTCACACGCAATAGCCCCCTTAAAGACGAATTTGATCATATTTTTACGGATATTTTTTCCAATCGAAGTGCTCTTTATAAAAACATTCTGTTTTTCCTCTCCAAAGGCCGCGCAAACCAAAATGAAATTGCCGATGCTGTTGGCTTGCCAAGAACCGGCGATCTCTCAGATTACCTCAATGATTTAATGTTGGGGGGCTTTATAAGTCGCGACTATACTTGGTCTATCAAAACTGGCCATATCTCAAAACTGAGCAGCTATCGTTTAAAGGATTGTTACTCGCGTTTTTATCTCAAGTATATTCTTGCGAAAAAGCCTCTTATAGATAAAGATACTTTTGCGTTAAGAGGGCTATCTTCCTTACCAGGATGGGATGGCATGATGGGACTTCAGTTTGAAAATCTTGTGCTGAATAACCATAAAAGGGTGCTCCAGCTTTTGGAAATATCGCCCGAAGATGTTGTTTTTGAAAATCCATTTTTTCAAACTAAAACAACCCGCCATCGAGGATGCCAAATCGACTACCTGGTTCAAACGCGCTTTGATACAGTTTATCCGTGTGAAATTAAATTTTCTCGCACAGAAGTCGGGCTTGAAGTTGTGGAACAAGTACGGCAAAAGATTAAGAATATTGCTCTACCGCGCCATGTATCCTATCGACCAGTTTTGATCCATGTGAACGGCGTGTCTGAAGAGGTTTACGATAGTGGTTTTTTTGCCAACATCATCGATTTCAGCTCATTTTTGCAGGACCATCTCCCACCTCTATGACCGATGTTGCCACCTGTTCAATCAAGTAGCGATCATGGGACACAAAGATGACCGTTCCTGTGTATTGGCACAGCATATCAGCAAGCACCTCTAGGCTTACCATATCAAGGTGGTTTGTCGGCTCATCCAACAGTAGGAAGTTCGGCAATTGCGCCAATAAGCACGCTAGAGCTAAACGCGAGCGTTCGCCCCCTGAAAGCACGCCAACTAACTTTGCCAAATCGTTGCCCTTAAACAGCATCGCCCCAAGAATTGCGCGACACATCTGTTCGCTTAAGCTCGTATTAGCGTGAAGCAGGGTGTTATAAACGCTTTGCTTCTTGTCCATTTGGTCAGCGGCTTCTTGAGTATAAAAACCGATTTTGACATTAGCCCCGTGGACAATTTCCCCTGAAATTGGTGCTATTACCCCGCCGATTGTTTTCAGCAACGTACTTTTCCCAATGCCGTTAGCTCCCACAACAGCAAGTCTTTGCCCGCGCTGAACCGAAGCTGTGAGATTGCGAATTAACGGCTTGGTGTACCCCACACTTAAGGATTTGAGAGCTAGCACGTCCTTGCCGCTCTGAGGGAATTGCAGCTTGGGAAAATGGATCTTGGGTGGATTTACTTCACAGGGCATCCCATCCATGACATTTTGTAGGCGTGCAATCATCTTCATCCGGCTGCCGACTTGTCCAGCCTTTGTGGGCTGAGCACGGAAGCGATCCACAAAACTTTGCATATGCGCTTTTTGCTTAGCGGTTTTTTTCAAAGCCGCATCTTGTGTTTTTTGTGTTTGCTGGCGTTGTTCCAGAAAATCATCGAAATTACCGGCAAATGGTTTCATAGCCCCTTGATTGAGGTACAGAGTTATTGTCGCCAATCTGTTCAAGAACGAGCGATCATGCGACACAAACAATAAGGTGCCTTGATACCCTTGCAAATAGACCTCTAGCCATTCAATGCTTGGCAAGTCGAGATGGTTCGTAGGCTCGTCAAGAATCAGAAAATCTTGTTTTGCAACCAAGACCTTTGCCAGCTCTAAACGCATCCGCCAGCCACCCGAGAGCACACTCGGATGGCTGTCAAGCTGTTCTTGCTTAAACCCCAAACCTAGTAAGATTTTCTCTGCCAAACCTTCTAGTTGATACCCACCACTGTTTTCAAAAGCCGAAAGGTGGACCTCATACTCATGGTAGTCCTTCTCACAATAATTAACCTCCATGCGTTGCAGAATCTCGGTCAT
>JBAWWF010000151.1:0-3472 GCA_037146895.1 Alphaproteobacteria bacterium
CCAAGCATTTATTGACGCCGTTGTAGCAAAAGCCAACCGGCGCAATGCAAAAACCATTGAGAGCGAGCGTAAATTTTTACAACCTCTACCTAAAAGGCGGTCTATAGATTATAGCGAGCAACGTGCTGTTGTAAGTAGTTCAAGTACCATTGCGGTCCGCCGGGTTACTTACACAGTACCATCACGGCTACAAGGAGAAGTTCTTAACGTTCGGATTTATGATGACCGGTTAGTTTGTCATTTAGGCTCTCATTATGTTGTGACATTGCCGCGCCTCCAGTTGCCAAACAATAGAAAACGAGGACGTCAAGTCGATTACCGTCATGTAGTCCATAGCTTGGTCAAGAAGCCACAAGCCTTCCGATATTCACAATTGCGAGAGGATCTGTTGCCTGATGCTAATTATCTTTTTATCTGGCAATCTATTGATAAAACTATGGCGCCGCAAGAAGCTTGTAAGTTCATTGTCAACTTGCTTTATCTAGCGGCAACTTACCATTGTGAGAAGGCATTGGGGGAAAGAGTTGTTGCTACTCTCAAAGAGGGTCAAACACTATCCTTGGCTTACTTCCAAAAACTATTTTGTAAAAGACCAGCTCATCTTGAACTCGAAGTTGAGATTATCCATCCCTCCTTGGAACAGTATAATCAGTTAATTCCCCAAGAGAGGTGCTACCATGTATAATCAAGCCTCTTTACCGCTTCTATTAAAGCAATTGCATCTACCATGCATGTATAATCAATGGGAAGAAATCTCTCTGCAAGCTCAACAAGAAAAGTGGGATTATGCTCAATATCTTACAGCCCTTGCAAACATTGAACTGGCAAACCGGCACCAAAAAAAGATAGAGCGTCACCTCAAAGAATCTGCCCTGCCTTCAGGAAAGACCCTGGATACCTTTGATTTTGATGCCAGTCCATCAGTCCATGCCGCACAAATTACAGCCTTAGCCAATACACTCGATTGGGTACAACAAGCCAGTAATTTAATGATCTTTGGCCCTTCTGGTGTAGGTAAAACGCACATTGCTTCCGCTATTGGCTATCGTTTAATTGAAAAAGGTGCCCGGGCGTTCTTTACTCCCACCACGACACTTGTCCAGAAACTACAGCAAGCAAGGCGTGATTATAAACTCAATGACTACCTTAATAAGCTCGACCGTTTCAACCTGCTTATCTTAGACGATATCGGTTACGTTAAAAAAGATGAAGCAGAAACAAGTGTCCTGTTTGAACTTATTGCCCAAAGGTACGAAAACCACAGTCTGGTTATTACCTCTAATCAACCCTTCAAAGAATGGGATCAAATCTTCCCAGATAATATCATGGCGGTTGCCGCCATTGATCGCTTAGTTCACCATTCTACGATCATCAATATTACTGACGTTAGTTATCGCCGCAAACAGTCAACTATACACTAACTTTACAGGAGACTATGAATTATGTACGACACATCTTAAAAAAACCGGCAATCTTGAGTGTCGCTCAACCGGCAATAATGCTTGACGTTCTATAAAAAATCCAAGATTAGGCTTTGAATGGACTTATAAGGCTGCGGAACTAGGTTATATAAAGGCCCAAAACGAGCTGGTATATAATCTGCGTCGTTATAATCGTAGTAGTGGCTTGAGAATTAATTTAAAGCAAGCCACTAGATGGCTGCATCAAGCTGCTGAACAAGGCGATGCAGATGCCCAATATCGATTGGCAGATTGGAGGTATAGCGGTGATGATCTCGATCGTGCTGACGGCGGTAGTGACCCATACACATATATACAGCCGGATGAACAACTCATGATGATGTGGTACGGCAAAGCTGCAATACAAGGTCATATAGACTCTCAGAAGAAGTTAGGTAGCATATATTTAAATAAGAAAAATATATACGGCAAAGAAGATAACGAAAAGTTAGCGTTTAAATGGTATAGCAAAGCGGCGGAATTGGGAGATATGGAATCTCAAGAACAGCTAGGTCAGCTATACTCTGTGGGTCGTGGCACTAGAAAAGATATTAACCTTGCTGTCGCATGGTATAGTGAAGCTGCTGAACAAGGCAGTGTAACAGCCAAGGCAGCACTGGGAGATCTGTTTGCGACAGAGCCTAACATCATGGATACAATACAAGCCATTGAATGGTATTGCCAAGCTGCAGAACAGGGCTATGGAATCGCTTATACTAAACTGATAGAGATATATGAAAATGGTGGTAGCAATGTTGGAATAAACGAAGAACGTGCTGTTGAGTGGACGCGTAGTGCTGCCAGAAAAGGGCATGTGGGTGCTCAATTGAAACTAGGGGATCGATATGCTAAGGGTCGTGGGGTTGCAAAAAATGAAACATCATCCGTGGAATGGTATTATAAAGCCGCACGACAAGGATGCCTAGCGTCCTCAATACGTGAAAGGGCGTATGAAAGAATTGTATATGGAGATGGGCTTGGTATTAACAACTTGCTAGATGAGAGGAAGAAATTGCAATCTAAAGCTAAAGCTCAACTGGAGCACGTGGCAAAACGAGGTAATAAAGAGGCTATGTTTAAAATGGGAATTCTAAGTAAACCCCGATCCACTAGATCTAGCTATGATCAAGCCTTAGATATTGACTGGTTTCACAAAGCAGCGGAACAAGGACATATCCAGGCTCTAGATGAGCTGGTGGAGATAGTGAAAAACAACGATCCGCAATCTCTTCGTGTATTAGATATATTAGGGTGTATGTACGAATTTGGTCGTGGTGTCGAAAGTAATTTAGCACAAGCTTTCTTATACTTTGCTCAATGCAAGAAAATGGAGGCGTTAACGCGTATCACCGCACATCTTTGCAATCTTGCAAACCCACCCACCTTCGCCCTGGAAGAGGCTTTTTCCCATTTAGATAGTAGCAGTTTTGCGTTAGTGTTTGCAGATTGTGCGCCTTTAATTTTCGCAGCTCTTCCAGCAAGGCGTGCCGAAGTTAGTGAGTGCCTCGCAATATTCCCTCTACCTCTTAGAATACTAATCATAAATGATTACATGGGTTTTGCACATTTCGAGGCACTTTATCATGCGCGATTTCCAGAAAACACAGCAGCTGATTGAGGTATGATCATAACCCCCAGAAATCCCGTAGCCCTCAGCATCACAGCGGTTTGCTAGATTCGTGGTTGTAACCCCGCTTATAGCGACTGCTTATTCTCTTAAAAGAGGTGCTCAAGTACCCTTAACCCTTTTTTCTTATATCCAAACCTTGCTTCCCAATATGATTGGAAATGAGGTTTTTGCGAGTCATCCATAGGAGGTAGAAATAACTCTTGAAAATTTGCGAGGGCTACTATTTGAATAACTTGTGAAAACAAAGCACTACCCGGTCCAACTCCTAATGGAGCATCGATGTAATCAGAATTAGCAAAACTCACCTTAGATAAGTCACAAGAAACTAAGTAATTACTCACCCATCCCTAGGGTGATGATGTTATCCCGATAGGAATGGTGA
>JBAWWF010000152.1:0-3468 GCA_037146895.1 Alphaproteobacteria bacterium
TAAGGCAATAATTTTAGAATTCGTTTGTCCCCGCCGATAGCGTCCCAGAGCTGTCAAAGCAGCTAGCGTATCAGGAACCACCAAGACCGGGCATCCTTTATTATCATTTGGCTGCTCAGCAATAATGGCCCCTGCACCCTTGAGCATCGCCCGCGCAATATAATCATGACCATCATTATTTTTACCACGCAACGCAACGAAAATATCACCAGGTTCTAACGTTCGCGAATCAATAGATACACCTGTTGCCGTCCAATTAGGACCATCAGCCTTTTGCGCTAAGGCCGCAGCCACTTCATCACGCAACCATAATCCCTCATGTTTTTGTTTTTTGCCTGTCATGATTTAGTTCACTCCTAAAAGATTTGTGATTTCTTTATGGTCATCAAATGGCAGCACATGATCAGCCAAAATTTGCCCCTGTTCATGCCCCTTGCCTGCCACAAGTAATACATCCCCAGCCCCCATATTCTCGAGAGCATATGCGATTGCCTGACGGCGATCCCCGATTTCCTCAGCTTGAGCGCAACTCTCACGAATTTGCTGGCGGATTGCTCGTGGTTCCTCGGTCCGTGGATTATCATCAGTTATGATAACATGATCAGCTAAAGCAGAGGCAATACTCCCCATGCGGGGACGCTTTTCTCGATCACGATCTCCTCCACACCCAAAGACAACCCAGAGTTTGCCTTCCGTATGCTGCCGCAAAGATTGCAGAGCGCGGGCAAGCGCATCCGGTGTGTGTGCATAATCAACAAAGGCCATTGCTCCTTGAGCGGTCGTGCCCGCTAAAGACATCCGCCCTGCCGCACTCTTAAGCTGGGACAAATAGGGTAGAACATCTTCCAGAGGCGTATTCGTTGCTACAACAAGCCCGAGCGCACAAAGGACATTGTCCACCTGAAAAGCCCCTGCCATCTCTAAGCACTGCGTGCCCTTTGACTTACCATCAACCCAAAGCGCAAACTGAATGTCACGTGAAGATAGCTTGATATTGCGCGCCTCGAGGAATGCCGACTTTTCAACACCGTAACTGATGCATTGTTGCGAGCGAGCCCGAATGCTGGCCTCAAGATCCACAGCGTATGCGGTATCGACATTCATAACTATCGGCTTATCGGCAGGCAAAATTTCCTCAATCAACTTTACCTTTGCTTTAAAGTAGTCGTCGAGGGAACCATGATAGTCCAAATGGTCTTGGGTTAGATTGGTCCAACCCGCGGCACTTAAGCTAACGCCGTGCAAGCGATACTGCGCAAGGCCATGGCTTGAAGCTTCAAAAGCGCAATGCGTAATACCATGCGATGCAAAAAGATGTAAGGCTTGATGCACGACAAGCGCATCTGGTGTTGTCAAACTTGGCATTTTTAAAGCCGCCAACATCCCTGCTTGTGTTCCCGCATCTAAACCTAAGGTTCCCATAGTTGCTGCTTGGTAGCCCAAATGTTGCCACAACTGGCGGACAAAAGAGACGACCGAGCTCTTGCCATTCGTTCCGGTAACAGCAACATTCACAGGCGGTTGCTGTGGGTAATAAGCCGCAGCCAACTGAGACAATGCATAGCGAGGGTTTTGATGGGCAACAAAGGCAACCTCAGGATGGACGGATGCTAAATCTTCACAAACCGCAGGCTCTGCCAGGACCGCCACAGCACCACCAGCGATTGCCTGAGCGATGTGCTGACGGACCGAAGGGCACGGCACAGCAACAAAGAGAGCCCCCTTGTGACTATGCCTCGAATCAAAAATAATCTTTTCAATAACTAATCCTGACTGCATTGGCAAGGCTATACCAGCACTTATCAGCAAGTCATTCAACAGTAATGAAGTCGGTGTCAACATGCTTTATATCTACAATATCATTAGAAAATTGTGAATCATTTTCATTGTCTACTGGTTTAACACCAAGAACTGGTGCCATGCGAGAGATAATGTTGCCGGCAGTAGGTACCGAGTTCCACCCAGCCGTTGAATAACCATGTGTTTCCTTCAGAGGTTGTGGGTCGTCGAGCATAACAATCAGGATGTAGCGCGGCTTCTTGTGCGGGAAGGCCCCGATGAATGTCGTGCGTTTTGCGCTCGTGGCATAACCGCGTCCTTTAATGAGATGTGCTGTGCCTGACTTGCCGATGACGTCATACCCCGCCACATTTGCAAGCTTCACCGTGCCATCGGTGACCGCAAGGCGCATCAGATCACGCATCTGCTTAGATGTCCTAGGGGAGACAACACGATCAGATTCAGTCTCCAAAGGTGCATCGAGGCGTTGCAGCGTTGCCCGCAAACGCTGGCCGTTATTGATAATAGAACCAACCCCTAAAATTAACTGCAAAGGGCTAACCGATATTCCATAGCCATAGGAAACGGTAATCGTTGTTGCCGTTCGCCATACTTTCGGAAGAAGCGGTCCTCCGATTTCTGATAGCTCAATTTCTGGCGTATCAAACATACCAAATATTTTTAAAAACTTTTGTTGTAAATCACTACCAAAGTGCAAAGCCATCTTGGCATTAGCAATATTTGATGAATATTTAAAAGCTTCCTGAACAGTGAGGGGGCGTTTTTGTCCTTTAAAGTCAGGGATCGTAAAGCGTCCTACTCTTAAAGGGTGAGTGGCATCATAAACACTGGTGAGCGTTGCACATCCGCTCTCAAGCGCAATCGCAGTATTTATAATCTTGAATGTCGAGCCAGGCTCATTAACCGCAAGCGTATTCCGATTAAAAGCGGCCTCTGGAGGTGTGTGATTCGGCAAATTAGGGTCATAGTCTGGCAAAGAAACCATCGCCACAATTTCGCCAGTTGCCATATCCATAACCATGGCATTGGCTCCTTTAGCCGAAAATTTGTCAATCGCGTTAACGAGTTCATCATGAACAATATGCTGCACCCGCATATCCAAGGAAAGAACCAAGGGCGTTGGATCTTCTTTAAGTCGCTTGTCAAAATACCGCTCGACACCCGCCAGTCCATCACCCTCTATACCGCTGAAGCCCAAAATATGAGAAAACAGAGGACCATGAGGATACATGCGATGGCTATCTTGCAGTATATAAACTCCAGGAACACCCAACTGGTTAACCGCTTGCTGATTCTTCGGGGAAACATGACGGGCAATCCACATAAACTTACTCTTAGCCGCCGCAGTTAGACGACTTAGCAAGGTATCGTAGTTCAACTCAGGAAAAACGGTTATGAGCTTCTTAGCTGCTTCCTCAGGATTTAGGATTTGCGTGGGATTCGCATAAACCGAACCAGTCACCAAATGTGTCGCCAGCACAGCACCATTACGATCCAGAATATCCGCGCGTCCAGCTTTTCTGCCTTGCTTTGCCACGATTTCGCTGCCGGACAAACCATGTAAGACCATGACATCGACAAGCCGAATCGCGACCAAGGTAAAGCACAAGATAAAGCATATGCCGGTAAAAAATGTCCGCCCACGCACAAAATCTAACAAACCACGAT
>JBAWWF010000153.1:0-3465 GCA_037146895.1 Alphaproteobacteria bacterium
TCTTGAGCTTAGGGACAGACGCGTCTGTTTGTTCATACACTGTAACTGGGTTTCCCCAAGAATGGTCTTTGTATGCTATGAATACCCTGATTGGGGATGAGGAGAGAGATCAGGGACAGATTCCTTGTCCTTTTATACTGCATTACGGTATTCACGTGCCCTTGCAGGATAGACCTAAAGCTCAAATTTTAGCCAAATCAAGCTATGTGGACAAACAAGCCTATTCCCCTATTGGCAAATATCTACCCGCTATTCAACGAGAAGCGGCAGAGCTGAACTTTGTTAGAGAAGAGCTGGGCAAAAACGCCCGTATTGTGCAAACGCAGTTTTCAGTTATCCTTTTTTCTCCAACTGCTAAGCTATCTAAAGCAGAAAAGGTCCTTACCAATTTGTTTAGTGGTAAGGAATGGAAGCTTAAATCTAATAAATTCACGCAATTGCCTTCCTTTTTAAGCTGCTTACCTATGATGTGGGGCACTGAGATGGTTAGAAGCCTATCATCGAGCCAAATGCTTAAAACAACCCTTTCCACTGAATCTTGTAATTTATTGCCCCTTCAAGGCGAATGGATGGGCACCAAAACTCCAGGGATGATGTTAGCGGGACGACGTGGCCAACTTATGAACTGGTATCCGTTTGATAACACGCAAGGCAATTATAATGTATGCGTCGTCGGGAGGTCCGGTTCTGGTAAATCGGTGTTTATGCAGGAGTTGGTGGCCTCCACCCTTGGTCTTGGCGGGCGTGTCTTTGTTCTCGATGTTGGTCGTAGCTTTGAAAAGACTTGTTTTCTGCTAGAGGGGCAATTTATCGAATTCTCGACAAAAAGCCATTTATGCATTAATCCGTTTTCAACTATTTCTACGGACAACAAGGAAGCTACGGAAGACTCGCTGGCAATGTTAAAGCCGGTGGTGATGTTGATGGCAGCACCCAGTCAAGGTGTGGATGATATGGGAGCGGCGTTAATTGAGCAAGCCATTATTGCTGCGTGGCACGGTCATAAAACTCAAGCCAATTTGACCCATGTGGCGAAGTGGTTGTTGGAGCATGAGTCAAGACAAGCTCAAGACCTGGGTACTATGTTGTTCCCTTACACAGAAAATGGCAACTATGGACGCTTTTTTACCGGGCCGGCAACGGTCAACTTAGAAAGCTCTTTAGTGGTTGTGGAGCTGGAGGAACTTAAAGAAAGGAAAGATCTACAAGCCGTTGTCGTACAGATGATGATTATCAATATAACCAACAAGATGTTCTTGGGGGATAGAACTATGGCTTTCAACATCGTCTTTGACGAAGCCTGGGATATGTTGCGCGGCGGCACAAGCGGTGTCTTTATTGAAACGCTGGCCCGTCGCCTTAGAAAATATCGCGGATCGCTCGTGGTGGGCACACAAAGTGTGAATGATTTTTTTGTGAACCCTGGGGCCCAAGCGGCCTTTGATAATAGTGACTGGCTTTGTTTACTAAGCCAAAAACCAGAATCTATTGAGCAGCTTAAAAAAGCCAACCGCATTCATGTGACGCCCCTTAAAGAAGCGCAGTTAAAATCCTTACGCACCAAGCAGGGAGACTATGCTGAGGTGATGATTACCGGATCTTCTGGATATGCCATTGGCCGTCTGCTCTTAGATCCTTATTCCAGCATGCTTTATTCAACAAAAGCCGAAGATTACTCTGCCGTTCAAGCCTTGAAAGCCAAAGGCATGAGTATGAAGGAAGCTATTGAAAAGGTCCTTGCAGACGGCGTTCTCACAGATGGACAAGGGCACCCATGAACATCAAGGCGATGATAATGATTAACATGTTCTCAGTGCTGATTAGCTGTACTGCCATTATCCTCATTTTCTCTCCATCACAAGAAGGTGCGCATAAACATTTTGGTACGATAGAATTGAACGCCATTGTTGCCGCCCATGCCAAAGCTCTTGCTAAGAGCTATCCAAACGGCCAGATACCGCAAACGAAAATGCGCCATCTGGCAGAAGGGCTTAAAGATAAGGTCCAAGAATGGGGCAACAAACGTGGTCTTACTTTATTCGCCAAAGGTGCTGTTTGGAGCGGACAATTACCAGATTACACCGATGATATATTGACGGAAATGGAACCCAATCATGAATAGATTAATGCATAGATTGGCGTTTCACCGACTGGTGGTCCACCGACTGGTGTTTCTTAAAAGTAGAACGCAGTGGAGACAAGGGATCAAGGCGGCTTTGATCACGTTAAGCGTCCTTTTGGTGATTCATATGAACTTTGGCATTTTAATAAATAATACAGCATCTTTGCCGTACAAGGTCTTTCTTCACCTCAAAACTTGGCCTCCCTCAAAAGGAGAATACACGGTAATCAGAAGAGCATTTTACCCTATAGCTATTATTAAACAAATCAAAGGCGAGGGCGGCGATATCCTTCATTATAAAGGTGCGGAAGTGCTGGAGTTATGGATAAACGATCAAAAAATTGGTTATCCACAAACCTTAAATTCTTTAGGCAAACCTTTAACGCCTATTGCAGCACAAACCATTCCTCAAGGTTTTGTCTTTCTCTTTGCAAGCAATCCTAAAAGTTTTGATTCCAGATATGCTGAGATGGGGCTGATTGCAAAACGGGATCTTCAAGGTAGAGCGGTGCCCCTATGGTAAAAAATGTAGTGCTACTATTGGTGGGGTTTTTGAGTGCGGCTGAGGCACAAGATCTAGGCGTCTTTGGAGAAACATTTCCTATCCAAGAAAAGAGTCTCATTCAGGTGATCCAAGAGAAGCTGCAAAAGCTGCAAGATACAGGAGCATTGGCTGCCGCACAGACCCTCATTAACAAGCGGATTAAAGAGGGACTAGAAAACCCCAAAGCTGTTGAAGGCATCACCGCGACAGTTATTCCACGAATCTTTACCTATGACCCAAGCTTTGTTCTTGCCAAAGATTTGCAAGACCATAAAGGAAAGGTGTTTCATAAAGCTGGCACCCGTATAAATCCGCTAATTATCAAGCCGCTTACCAAGGCCCTTTTATATATTGATGGTTCTGATCCCGCACAACTGGTCTGGGTAGAGAAAGAGCTTAAAAAGGACGCGCACGCCAAAGTGATTTTAGTTAAGGGGTCGCCTTTTAAGCTTATGGAATCCATGAAGAGACAAGTTTATTTTGATCAAGCTGGTGTTTCTGTAAACAAGTTTGGGATTCGCCATGTGCCGGCGCGAGTCATTCAAAAACTGGCATCGCCAGACGGCGAGGTATTAGAAATTTCCGAAGAACTGGCATCGCCAGACCTGGCATTGCCAGACCTGGTATCACCAGACCTGACATCGCCAGACGTGGCCAAGGAAGTAGTGGAGGAAGCGGCGGATGAAGATTAAAATCATTTTGCTGTTGATTCTCACGTTGGCTATCCCCTCAGCGTATCCTGGAGATTATTCTTCCTGTAAGGGCCGGTTTGTAAATCCGATTACGGATATTTGTTGGA
>JBAWWF010000154.1:0-3398 GCA_037146895.1 Alphaproteobacteria bacterium
CCCTATCCGTCATCCTCCGGCGAAGTCTGGAGGATCTGTGGAAATATTATGGACCCTCTCGAGACTCACGCGCCCATGGCACTTCGCCGATGGGTGCGAAAATATTTTTTTGAACCACCGCGAAACCCTCGGGTTCCCTAGCTTTTATCCTTCAGCGGGAATTGCTGCTGGTCCGTGAATGGCTGGTTAGAAGGCAGATAACCTTGAAGGTAATGAGGAATAGGGGTATATTGGTCCAAATATAGATTACTTCATATGAGACTACTAATTCGAGAAAGGTGCGAATGATCACTCGTCGGGGTTTTATCTCGTCTCTTTCAGCGGCTGCTGTTGTCGCACCTACCTTATTGATTCCTAGTAATCGCATGGGTGAACTTGTCGATAGATCTCTGCCTATGCCACGCAGGTCACTAAGCTTTTATAATATTCACACAGGAGAAAGCTTAAATCGCTGTGTTTATTGGATTGATGGACAATACCAACCCGAGCCCCTTGCGGCTATCCACAATCTTTTCCGCGATCATCGCAATAATCAGGAGCGCGAAATCGATCCGAAATTGATCGATATGCTCGCGAGCTTATCTCATAAGCTCGAAGCTGGTCATAAACCATTTCATCTTGTTTCTGGATATCGTTCACCAGCATCTAATGCTATGCTACATAATGCTTCTACTGGTGTTGCTCGTAACAGCCAACATCTGTATGGCCGCGCTGCGGATATCTTTGTGGAAGGCTATTCCTTGAGCCAACTGCAAAAAGCTGCTAAATCATTAAAGGCTGGTGGAGTTGGTCGATACAGCCAGTTTGTTCATGTAGATACAGGCCGCGTACGCTATTGGGGAATGACATAATGATACCAGAAATCACATTGCAGAAGATAAAGCAGCTGCTAGGTGTTGACTTAATAACGTATCATGAGGCCTATAGTGAGACAGTGCTGACCGTTGATCATGACTCGATTGTGCGGGTCTTGACTATTTTGCGTGATCACAGCGAGTGCTTGTTTCGCCAATTGATCGATATAACTGCCGTTGATTATCCAGAACAGCCGCAACGCTTTGAGATAGTTTATCATCTGCTTAGCCATGAGAATAATTTGCGGCTGCGTATCAAATTGCGCGTCGATGAGAAAACACCTGTGCCGTCAATTGTGGATGTTTTTCGTGCAGCTCCCTGGTATGAGCGCGAAGTATGGGATCTCTTCGGCGTAGTGTTTGCGGATAATCCTGATTTGCGCCGCCTTCTTACGGACTATGATTTTGAAGGGCATCCTTTGCGGAAAGACTTTCCCCTCACAGGTTTTGTTGAGGTCCACTATGATGACAGTGCTAAGAAAGTCGTTTATGATACGTTGCAATTGCCGCAAGCTTTTCGCAATTTTGATTTTGTAAATAAAAAGTAAATATTCAGATGGTAACTATTCAGATTATGAGGCAAATGCCAGCGAAATCGAGAACCGGAGCGGAGCGTATTCTTTATACGTGAGCACCGGAAGCGCAGATGGAGCGCAGCAGTTGTCCATAGGCTGAATAGTTACATAAAAATTATCATAATTTTGATAACCATATATTAACCTTTAAGAACCATCCTTGAATTAGTAGGGAGGGTTCTAAAATGATTTATACAATGCGCAATGACGGTCCAAAGACCGAGATTGACCTCAAGGGTCGGTTAACCTTTGCAGATTATTCGATATTCCGCGAGATTACCGCGATCTTTAATGATACAGAAATTAATGTTTGTTTTTTAGATTTGAGTGAGCTGGAGTTTATTGATTCAGCTGGTTTGGGCATGCTGCTTATCGCTCGTGATAAGTTACAAAGCCGCAATGGCCAACTCGTCCTGCGTGGGGCGATAGGGCAAGTCAAAAAAATGATAGATTTGGGCCGTTTAGACGCACTTTTTTCAATGGAATGAGGGAAGAATCAATGCTTATATCAGAATACGCTCAAGTGCAGGACGATACTTTTCTTCCTGTTTTTTACCAAATTAGGAATCCTAATGCAGCAACAGATCTCACGCAGCAGGTCCGTAGTGGTGTAACCCATATTTACGAGGGGAAGTCGATCCCAGAACCGTTCGCCAAGGAAAGCCTCTTTTTTCTGCATGTTCATCCGCAAACAGCGTTTAATATCGACTTAACGCTCTTGTTGCGCACTTTCTGTAACCGCAACCCTGATATTAGATTCAAGGATCAGGATATGGCGTTGACGGCAATCTTTGAGGGTTGGAGCAATGCTTTGTTATGGGGAACGTTGGAGATGCCTAATCATAAAGGTCGCTCTCGTATCCCTGAATTTGATAGTATCCTAAGGGAACAGCTAAGCAATCCTTTTTTGGCGTTAAGATTTATAACGCTAGCAATTAAAAGGAGAGACGACAAAGTCAGGGTTTATATTCGTGATCAGGGAGTGGGCACAAATTTCTCATGGGATCAATCATGCGCACGTAGCCAGGAAGATTGTCGAGGTCTTGCGATCATTAATAATTGTTCAGATGGTGTGGCTTTTGATGAGGTTCACAAGGTATTGCGTATGGAATTTCATTTAGTTTAGTATCATTCCATGCTACATAAATTCTCTTCACAAGTGACTAAACCACTGCATGATAGTCGTATATTAATTATTGACGATATCAGTCCAAATTGTGAGTTGATTATTGAGCATTTACAGAAAGATGGTTTTCGTTTTATTGCAACCAATAGTAATGAGGAACTTGAACCAGATATCGTTATTATTGATGTGGGGATGCTTGAGACTTTAGAGGAGTTGCGGGAGGATCCTTTATTCAACAAAGTCCCGGTTCTCACGATCGTTGGCAACCATGAAGAGCGGAGCAAAGCGTGGGAAGCAGGGACTTCTGATATCCTCAGCAAACCGATTGATCAACAAGAATTACTATCGCGAATTAAAGCACAGCTCACGAATACTTATCAGAAGGCTGAGCTTGAGTATTATTATAAAAACACTCAAGATGATGTCGATCAATCATTTGAGTTGCAGCATTTGCTTTTGCCGACGGATGAAACGATTCTTCTGTATGAGAAAAAGCACAACATTAGTATTCATTCACTTTTTATTCCGTCACGCTTTTTAAGTGGTGATTTATGTGGGCTAATTGATATCAGTGATCATAAGCTTGGTGTTTGGATTTCTGATTTTTCTGGCAAGGGAATTCGAGCGGCTCTAAATACATTTCGTTTGCATACATTGATTCAAGATTACCAATATTGTGCTGATGACCCTGATGAATTTATAGATGCGCTCAATACGCGGTTGATTGAGCTAATGCCTGTTGGACAGTTTGCCACATTTCTCATTGGGGTTATTGATTTTCAAAATAATGTATTTGAATACACTGCTGCGGGGGCGACTCATCCTTTGGTGTATTATCCGGAT
>JBAWWF010000155.1:0-3393 GCA_037146895.1 Alphaproteobacteria bacterium
CTCCACAGAGCTTCGTCCAGGTTGTCAGGATAACCAGCCGCCGTAAGGTAATTGGTTAGCGCGTCCATCCACACATAGATCACGTGGGATTCGTCGCCTGGTACGCTAATTCCCCAATTTAGATGTTTACGCGATATTGATAGATCGATGAGGCCGCCCTCGACAAAGCGAATTACTTCATTGCGGCGGCTTTCCGGCATAATAAAGCTTGGGTTCTCCTCGTAAAAGCGCAGCAGCGGCTCTTGCCATTGCGAGAGTGGGAAGAAATAACTAGGCTCAGTCACCCACTCAACATCAGCTCCAGAGGGGGCTTTTCCATCGATGAGTTCATTTTCTGCGTAGAAAGCTTCGTCGCGGATGGCATACCACCCTGCGTAAGTACCAAGATATATCTGCCCGCGGTCGGCAAGACGCTGCCAAAGTGTCTGGACCGCAAGAGCGTGACGTGGCTCGGTGGTGCGAATAAAGTCATCATTGGTGGATTGTAGCGTGACCGCTAAATCACGAAAATTTCTCGATATTGAATCCACAAAATCCTTTGGTGACACGGACTTATCATGAGCCGCCTTTTCAACCTTTTGTCCGTGTTCGTCCGTTCCGGTCAAAAACTTAGTCCGATATCCATCAAGACGCTTAAAGCGCGCAATAATGTCAGCAGCAATTGTTGTGTACGCATGCCCTATATGCGGAATGTCGTTAACATAGTAAATAGGTGTTGTGACGTAAAAATTTTTTTCTTGGTTAAGCATCTGTATTTTGTAAAACCTTTATAATTGCAATGTTAACTATAAGAACATTACAGTAATTTACTGATTTTGTAAATTGCTTGTCTAAAAATCTTGTCTAAAAATATAGTTTTAAGTGGGATTCTCAATAATGATAAAGCAAGCCATGAGCGTGTGTTTTTTGTCGAGATGGGTTTGTTGGGCCTCGTGCAAGAACTGGCTTAATGCCTGTTGTACATTTAACCAATGTTCAATGGAAGTATCTTGTAGAATCGTGGTGAATAAGGAATTAGGTACACTGGATTGCTTCGCTTTGCTCGCAATGACGGAGGAGGGGACTTCACCCATACCCGAATCCTCTCCGTCATTGCGAGGCCCCACAGGGGCCGTGGCAATCCAGGAATCTTTATTAGAGAACGATACTGAGCAAATAATCAGCTTATAGATGAATTGCTCAATCAAGCAGGTAGCCTTGGTAAACGATTGATCATCTTGGGCTAATTTCTCAATCACCGGAAGCAAGGAACGGAAGTCCCCACGTGCGGCCATAGCTACTGCTTTTCCTATGTCTTCATGAGCTTGGTCGTCCTCGTTCTCTTTTACCTCGTTGGCCTGAAACACCAAGCGTACACAACGTGAGCGCAGAGTTGGCAAAACCCTAGCGGCCGTTATTGCTGTTGCTAGAATGAGCGTTTGCGCTGGGGGTTCCTCAAGTGTTTTCAAAAGCGCATTCGCTGCATGGCGATTCAGTGTATCAATACCCTCAATCACGACCACTCGCCATCCAGGCAGCGGTGCCGATGTTCGCAAATAATTGATTAATTGCCGGACATCATCAATGCCAAGCTCAGCATCGCTCGATTTTTTCTTCAAGACAAAGAAATTAGGATAGTAACCCAGCTCCATTTGGCGCTGCACGATCACGCTTTGCTCGGGGCCACGAGCGTCGCAAAGGATCTTTTGTGCCAACAAATAAGCTGCAGCACTTTTATCAGCGGTTGGTGGACCAACGAAAAGCCATGCTGGCGGCAAGCAACTGTTTTGAAAAGCCTGATATAATGGAGCGATCATTTGCTCATCTTCTAATGAAGATCGTGTAGGTTTTGGATATGGACTTCGCCATCTGGGAATCGCGCAACTATATCTAGTTCACCACCAAGAGCTACAATATATTTTCTGAGGCTACTTATATACATATCCGTACGATTTTCTAGACGTGCCAATGCAGCTTGCTTTATATGCAGTGAACTCGCTAAATCATTTTGGGTTAATGACATCGCTTTCCTAAGATCAGCCAAGGCCATTTCTTGGCGCAGTTTTTTAAGGTTCTTTTCAACTCGCTTTTTGGATTCATCAGATAAAGCATTCCTCAAATTGTCAAATGGGTGATGGCCGCTCATAATATCCTCTCTTTCTCTAGCTCTCTAAGATGCTCGTCATATATACCCCAACAAACTCAAACTATGGATTTTAGATCCTCGGGTCAAGCCCGAGGATGACACTACAGGCGGCTGTCATCCTCGGGCTTGACCCGAGGATCTAAAAAAACAGAAAACCCAGTTTTTCATGTTGTTTATGTTTACAATCACTTACTCATCTCCAGCCATTCTTGTTCGGTTAGCATACGCACGCCGAGGGTTTGGGCTTGACGGGCTTTGCTGCCTGGGTCTTCTCCGACTACGACAAAGTCAGTTTTCGCCGATACAGATCCCAAGACCTTGGCCCCCAGCTGCTCTGCGCGGGCCTTAGCCTCGCCGCGACTTTGCGCCGTCAATGCTCCAGTAAAAACCATCGATTTGCCCGAAAATGGTGAGTCAACAACCGCAGTCTCTTCATAAGGCTCAACCGTCACTTGCTGCAATAACAAGGTCACGATTTGCTCATTATGGCTTTGCGCAAAAAATTCCGCAATATCATTAGCCATGCCCGGGCCAATGCCCTCAATGGCGAGCAGCTCTTGCGGATTGTGCATGTTTTGGATCCAATTGTGCACGGTGTGATAGTGCTTAGACAAGAGCTTAGCCGTAACGCTGCCGATTTGGGGAATGCCCAAAGCGTAAATGAAGCGGTCGAGCGCAATCTGTCGCCGCGTCGCAATGGATCTGAAGAGCTTGCTGCTGCTCAGCTCCCCCCATCCTTCTTTAGTGTGCAGTGGATTCAGTGATTGGCGATTGCGCTCCTCTAGAGTAAAAATATCAACAGGATTACGAATCAAACCTTCTTGGTAGAATTGCTCGATAGTGCGATTTCCTAAGCCTTCGATATCAAAAGCATCGCGACTCACAAAGTGCCGCAACCGCTCAACCACTTGCGCAGGGCATGTCAGCCCCTCGGCGCAACGTATCGCAACTTCGCTTTCTTCGATAACAACGCGACTGTGGCAAACAGGGCATTGTTCTGGGAACACAAAAGGAGAGCTCTGCACGCTGCGCTTACCCTCGACAACCCGCACAACCTGGGGGATGACATCGCCGGCGCGCTGGATGATGACATGGTCGCCGATGCGAATGTCTTTGCGGGCAATCTCGTCTGCGTTGTGTAACGAGGCACGTGAAACGACGACGCCGCCTACGGTTATCGGCTGTAAAACGGCCACAGGCGTTAGGACGCCCGTGCGTCCGACCTGGATGATGATATCTTCGATGATTGTCTCAGCCTGTTCTGCGGG
>JBAWWF010000156.1:0-3388 GCA_037146895.1 Alphaproteobacteria bacterium
GATTGCGGATCTTATTCTGGCCTGTAATATATCAGTGAATATTGTTGCTGGGCACGTTGATCACGTGCGTCGAACAGCCTTTGGTAATATGATTATCACTGTGCCGGTGGCAAATGGTCAACTCGAACAGACGCTTAGCTTTTTGACAGAACATAAAGCTGGTGCTGAAGTATTAGGATACATTCCTTCATGATGCAATTATTATGGCAATCATTTTGTGAAACAGTGCTCATGGTGAGTTTGAGTAGCTTTTTTGCCATTTTCCTGGGAGGTGTGCTCGGTACTATCCTTAATGTCACAGGGCTTAATGGTTTATACCCACATCCGTGGCTTTATCGGATTTTAAGCTTCTGGGTCAACGTTGTGCGTTCTATCCCCTATATCATTCTGACGGTTCTGATGATTCCTTTTACGCGTATTTTTGTTGGTAGTTCCATTGGCACCATGGCAGCGGTTATTCCGCTAACTGTTGCGGGGCTTCTCCTGATTGCTCGTAGTGTAGAAGATGCTTTGCGGGAAGTTCCGCAAGGGCTTCTCGATGTTGGTATAGCTTGTGGAGCCAAGCGTCGGCAGATCGTTTGGAAGATTTTACTCCCCGAAGCGTTGCCGGCCATTGCTGCAAGTGCGACTCTGGTCACCATTAATATCATTGGGTTTTCAGCGATGGCTGGTGCCGTTGGCGGCGGCGGCTTGGGCGATCTCGCCATTCGTTATGGTTATCAGCGATATGATTTAGAGTTGCTTTTCTTTATAGTTATCGCCCTAGTCGTGTTAGTGCAAATTGTGCAAACGATTGGTGCTAAGCTCGTCAAGCACTTAGGTTGCTAAGCAGCAATTTTATGCTTGTGTTTTATTTGTAACTGCCATACCCTACAAAAGTTGTTGAAGTTGAGGGCATTATTCTAAGCCTGCGGGGCCGGATTATCTTAACTTTAGCAGCGTGACGCACGAGTGCTAGAACACGCGTACGCCACTGACCACGATTAACTTAACTTAACAGGGATTAACCATGGCTGATGTCATCGTAGCTCACACCGAGCTTATTTTTCAAGAACTCTTAACCGTAATCGTTCATATATGTGGGCCTCCATAGCCCATTTTTACTGATTTTACACCAAAAAATCGCGCCGTAGTCTCGGCGAAGGCGGGTGCTTGTGCGGTGTTTGCGACAATAGTGGCGAGATTTTTTTGTTGCCTTCAGGCAAGATGCTATCTTTATGTCTTGAGATCCTCGGGCTTGCCCGTGGATTGACCCGAGGATCTCAAGCAAATACCCAAATACTGAAAGAGGGATTAAAACGATGATTACGATTTTTAGACCGAATGGCGAAAAACTAAAGACGGTCGTTAATGATGAGGTTTTTAGCTACCTTAGTGCTGGGGAACTTTTGGAAGATCACCCCGAGTATGACGAACAGATCAGCCATTGGAACTTTAATGTTTTCTCAGACAAAATCAAACTCTGCATGGGAAACCCTGAAACAACGATGTGGATTACCCGTAATCCTGATATTAACGTCAGTTGGTTCAAGAAGGGATGGTATTTTTCTTACTGTGAAAACCATGGATATACATACGCTTACACAAAGTAGCTAATCTGCCATAGTGCTTAGCATTATTGCAAGATAGCGAAGACGGATGGCGGATGGGGTGGGATTCGAACCCACGAAGAGGTTACCCACTTGCCGGTTTTCAAGACCGGTGCCTTCAACCGCTCGGCCACCCATCCGTTTCTTTGTTTTTGCCGTATATATTGCAAATGGTCAACCTTTTTATTATCCAAGGGCAAGAGTTTTTGCTATGGTGGCGGCAGTAACATCATAGTAAGAATTATAAATTTATAGGAGAGGGCAATGCCCAAATGGCTAAAGTTATTTATTCCAGTTTTTATGGGGCTGATTATTTATCAGATTCCCTCACCCGATGGCGTAATGCAGCAGGGATGGAATTTATTTGCAATTTTTGTGGCAACGATTATCGGAGTTGTTTTGAAGCCATTTCTTATGGGGGTGGTTGCCTTGCTGGGGCTTTCTGTTGCTGTGGCAACAAAGACGCTCGATATCGCTAAAGAAGGATTAACCGGCTATAGCACCCATATTATTTGGCTTATCACGTATGTTTTCTTTATTGCGCGTGGATTCATAAAATCAGGTTTGGGAGCTCGCATTGCTTATTTCTTCGTAAAGCTTTTAGGGCGACGTACATTAGGATTAGGCTACGGCATTGTGGTTACGGAATTGATTATTGGTCCTGCAATCCCTAGCAACTCCGCTCGGGCTGGTGGTATTATGTTCCCTATTTTAAAAGGGATCAGCGAATCTTTAGGAAGTAAAGCTGGTGATGGTACAGAAAGGCAGTTGGGAAGCTTCTTAACGCAAGTTTGCTTCCATGGTAACCTTATAGTTAGCGCGATGTTTTTGACAGCAATGGCTGCCAATCCTATGGCCCAGGTGTTTGCTGCCAAGCAGGGCATTGAGATTACGTGGGTTAGCTGGTTTCAGGCGGCTTCTGTTCCAGGTCTTGTTAGTTTAATCCTCGTCCCGATCATTCTTTATTTTATTTATCCACCTCACCTGAAACGGTTACCGCCCGCACCTGAAATGGCCAGAGAAAAGCTCAAGGAAATGGGCGCAATGACAATGCAGGAATGGACGATGGCCGGTACCTTTGTCTTTATGCTGGTCCTATGGGTTTTTGGAGCTCAGCTGGATATCAATGCAACATCAGCAGCATTATGGGGAGTTAGCATCCTGCTTTTATCAGGAGTTTTGACCTGGGATGATGTTTTGAACGAGAAAGAAGCTTGGCACAACTTCATATGGTTCGCCATTTTAATTACCATGGCGAAGTATTTGGAGGAATTTGGGCTCGTAGCTTGGTTCAGTAACCATGTGGGGCACCTGGTGCATGGTTTGCCGTGGATGTACTCTTTTATCATTTTGATTCTGATTTATTTTTATAGTCATTATTTCTTTGCAAGTAATACCGCACATGTGGGAGCTATGTATTCTGCTTTTCTAGCGGTTTCTATTGCCTCAGGAACGCCGCCGCTTTTAGCAGCCCTAGTCCTTGGTTTTTGTGGCAGCCTTTTTTCTCATATGACCCACTACGGCTCCTCCTCAGCGGTCGTCCTCTATGGAACAGGATATGTCCCGATTACAGCGTGGTGGTCGATTGGCTTCGTGGTCAGTGTGGCCAATATTCTTATTTGGGGATTGGTAGGGGGTATGTGGTGGAAGTACCTCGGTATCTGGTAGGTAGCTAACGCTGCCAGATGATAGATAATAGAAGGCAGTGGGCAGATAAGAATCTCTTATCTAACCTGAGTTCGGTATAAGGAAGGCTTAAAAGTGAGTTGTTATCTCATATCTGTCATACCGGAAATTAG
>JBAWWF010000157.1:0-3337 GCA_037146895.1 Alphaproteobacteria bacterium
CCTCTCCCCCAAGATACAATACCATTAAATTATTAGAGTAAAAAACGACTCAAAGAATAGATTCTCTTGAAGGCTCCCATGAAGACCCCCATTACGACCCCTGTAACTCTTTTATAAAACGGCACTAGACCACCCTTTCACCGAAAGCTCTTCTCATGAATTACGATACGCAATTCCCTAGCTTAAAAAATACAGTGAGTGCACAAGAGTGGCATGCCCGCGTGCAATTAGCCGCTTGCTATCGACTGATTGATTATTATGGGATGTCCGATCTAATTTATAACCACATTACAGCAAGCATCCCAGGTACAGATCACTTTCTAATCAACTTATACGGTCTGCTTTATAAAGAAATAACTGCCTCAAGCCTTGTAAAGATTGATCTAGCAGGGAATATCATCACAACACCAAATACTGATTATGGGATTAATAAATCAGGGTATGTGATCCACGGGGCCATTCATGAAGCAAGATCAGATGTGCAATGTGTCATTCATACGCATACCCGCGCTGGTATGGCAATATCAACCATGCAATGTGGTCTTCTGCCCCTAACCCAAACTTCCATGCGTTTTGTCGGTCATATTGGCTACCACCAATTTCAAGGACCAGCCATCGATCTTGCTGAACGAGCCAGTCTTGTTAATGACCTTGGTCCGCATGACGCAATGATTCTCTATAACCACGGCCTTTTAACCTGTGGCGCGACTATTGAGCAAGCTTTTAACACTATGTACCAATTAGAGTTGTCTTGCCGCTCACAAGTCGATGCAATGGCTGCAAGAACTGAGTTAATGATTCCTGCAGATAGTGTACTTGCGCATACGGCCAACCTGTATCAACCCGGCACCAGAAGGCCCTACGGCGTTTTAGAATGGCCTGCCATGCTACGCCTGCTCGAGGCAGTCGATAAAAAATCCGGGTTTGCACATTACGATAGCTAATAGCGCAATTGACTAGATCCGCTTAAACCACCATAGCGATAAAATGAAAGCCGCCAGCATCAAAAAAGCAGATCCACCAGCAAATAAAACTGAAACTTCAGTCTCTTTGGTCTCTAGCCGAAACTTTGCCGATAAATGCTCATAAATTTGCTGCAGATCTTGACCATTACTTGCTCTAAAAAATTCTCCTTGGGTAATCTTTGCTATTCCTTGAAGTGCCTCTTCATCAACCCGGGCATAAAACGAATAACCTTCGTACCCAGGAATAAATCCACTAGGTGTTCCAAAAGCAACGGTATAGACTTTAACGCCACGCTCAGCAACTCGCCTAGCGGCTTCACGCGGATCTCGCCCAGTCGTTCTTCGCCCATCTGAAAGTAATACAACAGCGCCCGAGCTATATGATCCAGCTGGCACAGGTTGAAATGGGACAACTGGTTTTTTTGCCTCAAGTGGCGCACTATTACCACGGGATCCTCTTGTAAAACTCTCGCCATAAATGGCCGACTCTAAATTAATGCCAGCATCTGGCATTAAAGTCGCCAGAGCGAGTAATAATCCACTACCAGTCGCAGTCCCACGTTGTAATTGAAAACGATCAATCGCTTCAATTAAATCTGTTCGCGATTCCGAAACCGCTTGCACTACTTGGGCAGTCCCGGCAAATGAAACAATCCCAACCCGAATATCTACTGGTAATTCACGAATAAATTCTTTCACAGCAGCTTGAGCCGCTTTAATTCGATTAGGCTCTACATCCTCCGCGAGCATACTGCGCGAGACATCCACCGCCATCACCAAAGTCATATAGTCCGCTGGCAAAGTAACTGTCGCCGTTGGTCTAGCTAAACCAACGATCCCAACTGTAATCGCTATCAAGATGAGCAAGGGAGGAATATGCCGCCGATACCGGGTGCGCCAACTGACTGCTCCACGCACAATTTGTAAGCTTGAAAATTGCACCGCATAAGAGCGCCGTCGCCTCAAGATCCAAATATAAAGGATGATGAGTAGCGGTAAGCTAAGTAAAGCCCAAAGAGCTTGAGACCAAATAAAGTGCATAAAAAATCATCAATATGACAATGATTACAATAGTACAACAGTCTCAGTTGTGCTAATGTTTCATTATGAAAAAAATAACGCTTTACAGTAAACGACAATCCAAATCGACACAAAATCCATTCGAGGTGCTTACACCCCAATCACCCCCAAGCGCACTTCAATCGATACTGATTCGGTTTAGACAGACCGACCAGTGGTTTTTCTTTGGACTCGGTATTATTCTGACGAGCGTTCTGACAAGTGCCATCATCTTAACCATTCATCAGGGCTTTTTTCCGACTACTAAATTAACGCAAGCGGATATTGACCAAGCCGTTCTGCATACTTTACAAACCAAAGATCTCCCCTCACGTTCTGCGAAAGCTGCTCAAATGATCTTGCCCTCAGTAGTTCGTATACAAGGATATGGCATCGATCCAGAGCGCCCCAAAGATGGTGAGAAGGAAATCTCGACAGGAACCGGCGTTGTCATCATGGAAGATGGCACGATATTAACTAATTTACATGTGACCCAAGGAGCAACGAAATTAATAGTGACTTTCTTTGACGGTTCAAAATCGCCAGCTATCGTCACCGCCGTCCAAGCCAATAATGATTTGGCTGTTCTCAAACCAGAAAAAATTCCAGATGACCTGCCACCAGCAACTCTAGGCACTTCTAACCAAGTAGTCGCGGGTGATGAAGTCGTCGTAGTGGGCTTCCCATTTGGTATCGGCCCGTCTGTCTCTGCAGGTGTTGTTTCGGGCCTAAATAGAGAGTTTCAGGGTAAGGATGGACCTTTAATGCGGGGCTTAATTCAATTTGATGCAGCTGCAAACCCGGGTAACTCTGGAGGCCCCCTCATTAATTTATCCGGTGAAGTCATCGGTATTGTCACCGCCATACTCAACCCTACTTCTGCCAAAACTTTTATCGGTATCGGCTTTGCAGCAACCATTGAAAGTGCTGGATCAGCTGTAGGTATCCCCCCTTTTTAATTTCTAAGGAACTCATTTATGTCAGACAATATGGCAAATTGGTCAGGCCACCATACTCCGAAAATGCTCCAAGACAATAGCGAATTAATGCAACGACTACTTTATGAGGTCAAGCGGGTAGTGGTCGGTCAAGACCTTTTCTTGGAGCGTGTTCTCGTCGCTATCTTAGCGCAAGGGCATATTCTTATTGAGGGTGTGCCAGGGCTTGCGAAAACACTAACGGTGAACTCTCTAGCAAAAGTAATCCAGGGTAAATTTCAACGAATTCAGTTTACGCCCGATCTTCTGCCAGCTGATTTGATCGGAACGCGAGTTTATAACCAACGCACCAGCGAGTTTAGTACCGTCCTAGGT
>JBAWWF010000158.1:0-3315 GCA_037146895.1 Alphaproteobacteria bacterium
CGAAGCAATCCAGGCTCTTTCTTAGCAACAATACAACTGTTCATTTACAAATTATTCTAAATGAACAGCATTGAGGCTTGACCCGAGGATCTCAAGACGTAAAAAATCATCTTGCCTAAAGGCAATAAAAAATCTCGCCACTATTATCGTAAACACCGCACAAACAAAGGCATTCAGAGAATCGCCCGTGTGCTTTTTTGAGTGCTAAGGAGGTCCAGTCTCCCGAAGGACGACGGTTAGATGTTGGAAAATAAGATCGCTTTGAGATAACATGACGCTAGCCATGGTTAATTTCCTTTAAGTTCGTTAGTCGTGGTCAGTGGCGTACGCGTGTGTCAGCACTCGTGCGTCACGCTGCTAAAGCTAAGATAATCCGGCCCCCACAGGCTCGTAATAATGACCCCAACCTCAACAACTCCTTCACCCTAGAGTAGTTGAATAAAGAACGCAAGCGTGTTTTTTGTTTCTCTGCGATTCGTAGATTTTTATCTATTGAAAAACAAAATCTATGTGAGTTATCATGATTACGTCAATTGTGGTTAACTCCTGCAAGTTGGTTATGGTTAGTGGCATCTGGGTGTTTTAAAAGGGCCTGGGTGTCACATCTCTTAATCTCAAATGAGACAATAAAAAATGAAAAACATAGACTTCATAACACATCAGGAATGGCAGCAGCAGTCCCCACGTTGTTATGAAGGCATCGGTAAAAGCCAGTGGGGCTTCGTCAATGTTTCGTGGGACACAGCAACAACACGGCTTTGCCATATTGGCTTTACCAATGAACGAGTCGGTGTCACTTTTCTTCCCAAAACCTCCTTTGAACCAGCTGATGCGCAAGGGATGGTGGATTCTATTTTTTCAAGCAACGTACCTGATTTTGTTGCCATCGGCACGCCTTTTCAATTGGCAGTTTGGCAAGCCCTTTATGCCTTGCCATGGGGCGCAACGATCAGTTACAGTGCCCTAGCCGCCAGCATAGAGAAGCCGCGCGCGGTTCGCGCTGTTGCAAGTGCCGTTGCATCTAACCCTCTCTCCTGGCTTATTCCGTGCCATCGTGTGTTGCCTAAATCCGGTGGTGTCGGCAATTATCACTGGGGTTCGTCCCTGAAAGGAACATTATTGGCCTATGAACAAACCATCACAAAAACCGCGCCGCCCGCAGTTCGGCTCCGGCCCGACCGTTAAGAACCCCAACTGGCGACTGGAGGATTTGCAAACAGCGATTTGCGGACGCTCGCATCGTTCCATCGAGGGCAAACAACGGCTAGCTAAGCTAATTGACGACAGCCGCAGTCTTTTACAAATCCCCCCCACGTATCAGCTCGGGATTATCCCTGGCTCGGCTACAGGGGCGATGGAGTGCTTGTTGTGGTCATTGCTGGGGGAGCACCCCGTTGATACCATTGTTATTGACGTCTTTAGTGCGCTCTGGCAACAAGACATTATCTCTCAACTAAAATTACCCAAGACACAATGCTATCAAACAGACACCTTTGGGCAAATGCCTGACCTTGGTGGCTTAAACCCAAAGCATGATTGGGTTTTTGGATGGAATGGTACTACGTCAGGTCTTTGTTTCGGCACTGGTGACTGGATTCCAGATAACCGTCAGGGATTAACCATCTGTGATGCAACATCGGCGGCTTTCGCCTGTGATCTGCCCTGGGAAAAACTGGATGCGGTGGCTTTTTCCTGGCAGAAAGCATTGGGGGGCGAGGCTGGCCACGGCATGATCGTCCTTAGTCCACGAGCGGTTGAGCGACTTGAAACATATATCCCGCCCTGGCCAATGCCACGGATATTCCGTTTAACCAAAGATCAACAGTTAATTTCTGGAATTTTTAAAGGGGAAACCATTAATACCCCCTCTATGTTGTGTGTAGAAGATTGCTTGCTAGCGATGGACTGGGCACGTGATAAAGGTGGCCTAGCTGGTCTTATTAAACAAACGCAGTCTAATTTTGCTATTCTATCGGCGTGGGTTAAGGATAATCCATGGATTGAGTTTGTGGTTAAGGAGCCGCAATACCGTTCACAAACATCCGTTTGTTTGGCTTTGGCAGATGAATTGCGAACCCCTCAGGAGGATCGACAGCGGCTTGCTCAAATAGCACGGCTTGTCGCCCAAGAAAATGCTGGTTTTGACTTTGTTAACCACGAATTGGCTCCGCCTTCTTTGCGGATCTGGACAGGACCTACGGTTGATCCGCAAGACCTTGGAGATTTCCTCCCCTGGCTAAGCTGGGCTTATTATTACAGCGCATAAGAACGAAATAGCATATAATAAGTGCAGAAAATACAAACAAATGAGGTAAAATGATGAGACTCCCAATAGGTCAAAGTGACTTCAGAAAAATTATAGATGGCAAGTTTGATTTTGTTGATAAGAGCTTATTGATCCCACAGATCCTTGATGGTGCTGAAGTTATTCTCATAACCAGACCACGTAGATTTGGGAAAACCCTCAACATGTCGATGCTGCGCTATTTCTTTGCTGAAACTGTAGATGGACAACCTACAAAAGGCTTGTTTGACAATTTAAAGGTTATGCAAAGTGGCGAAGAAGTCCTTAAGCACCATGGGCATTACCCCGTCATTTTTCTAAGCTTTAGGGATATCAAAGAAACCAGTTTTGCGTCAGCCTACCAGAAAATTTATGAAACCATCATTCGAGTGTATAGTGAATTTGCATACTTGCAAAACAGTGATCTTCTTTTGGATCACCAAAAAGATTTCTTCAGAAGCGTTCTGCAACAAAAAGCCAACCAGGCTCAACTAGAAACCTCTTTACTCCTACTGACAGATTATCTCTTTAAGCACCATAGAGTGAAGCCTATCGTTCTGATTGATGAATACGATACCCCCATTCAATCTGGCTTTCTCAATGGATATTACAATGAAGTTATTGGATTCTTTCGTGGGCTTTTTGGTGCAGCCCTAAAGGATAACCAGCATCTTTCTAAAGCCGTGATGACGGGAATTATGCGTGTCTCTCGCGAGAGTCTCTTTTCCGGCCTTAATAACATCAAGGCGTATTCTGTTTTACATCCCAAATTCAGCTCGTTCTTTGGTTTCACTCAAGAAGAAGTCGATCAGCTCCTTAGCAAGGCTAGCCTCCAAAACAAAGCCAGTGCCGTAAAGCACTGGTATAATGGCTATCAAATTGGCAACAGCACTTTATATAATCCATGGTCTATTGTTAATTGCATTGAAGACGAAGGAACACTTCAGCCATTTTGGATAAATACCAGCGATAATGCGCTCATTAAAGATCTGCTGCTTAAATCTAGCAACGACTTCAAGTCTAAATTTGAA
>JBAWWF010000159.1:0-3312 GCA_037146895.1 Alphaproteobacteria bacterium
TCAGCCTCTGATGTTTCTTTTCCATGCTTGAAGAAATACATCCATTTATCAATCATCCCATCCAGTTGATGGATTTTCTTATTAAACTTAGGCAATTCCAGGAATGAAAAAGCAAGATGTGTTAAGTCGTGATCATGGCTTTCTTTTTCTAAAATGATATGATCGGATTTAAAATGTTTGCGTTTCGGGAACATGTTGAATTGGGTAATTGCCAGGAAAACAACCTCTCGCAAATTATGGTATCGATCACCCACATTGGCTTGGTTAATGTAAGCCTTAGCGGCGTAGTACTGAGCTCTTTCTGCAAAGCCAATATCATTGGCGACTTGCATTTCCACAATGTACTGCCGACCAGACGCATCCTTGCAGAGAATATCGACTATGCTGGTTTTCTTGGACGCAATTTCCGGATCTTGAATTGTTTTTAAAAAGCTGATGTCCGTAATGCTGGGATTGTCTTCAAACATCGCCATATCATTCAAGAAATGCATCAGGATATCTTTGTTTTTCTCAGTGCCAAAAATCTTCCGAAATGCGACATCATTCTTTGGGTCAAGGTATTTGGTGATCATTATATTTTTTCCTTCCTTGTTATTATGCGATCAACTATAGCACAAAACCACACCGAGGTCATGCTGTTAATCGCACCCACATCAGCAATTCTCACTCCTTATTCATAGATTAAGTGTTGCGTTATCAACCCTTATCAACTGTGCGCGGTCTTTAAGTTCCTGAAAGACATCGAGGTCTGTCCCAGTTAGCCACGTCTGAAGGTTTAAATGGCAAACCTCATCAAATAGCACACTGCGATGATGGGCATCTAAATGCGCAACAACATCATCGATTAACAGCAAATTGGTGCGTCTCCAAGCGTGATCCTGGTTGTGCCTTTGAACACGGACAAAGGCCAAAGTTATTGCCAAAAGCAGCATTTTTTGCTCGCCGGTTGAGCATTGGGCTGCAATCATGTTCCTGCTACAGTGTGTTAGGTTGAGATCGCTACGGTGTGGGCCAATGCGCGATCCGCCGATCTCTGCGTCAAGACGACGATTGTTGTGCAGGGTTTGCCGCAATCGCTCTTCTACTTGGGAGCCTTCCTGCTCAAACCATTGCTCAAATTCACCCTCCATATGAGCGAAAAAGCGTGGGAACACAAGGGAATCGCTTTGGTGGTCGCTGACCTGTTGTAGTGCTGCTTTTCTTGATCCTGCAATAGCAACGGCTTTTTCGGCAATTTGCGTCTCAAGCTGCTCAACCCAACTTGGATCATAGGGGGGCTTCTTAAGCAAAGATGAACGCTCCGTCAGGGCGTGCTCGTACCGTTGTATGTGCTCAGCATGCATGGGGTTTAGGGAAAAGACCAGGCGATCAACGAACTTGCGACGCCCCGATGCTGGATCGATGAAGAGCCGCCCCATCTGCGGCGTAATCCAAATGACGCTAATCCATTCCGCAAGAGTTGCTTGCCTGGCTGCTTTGACACCCTCAATTTTAACCGCTCGCCGTTCTTGACCTGTGCCAGTGAATTCGAGACCAGTGCCCAAGGTAATGGATCCCTCGGTGAGAGCCACCTGCACCGATGCAGCCCAGGTTGCGCCTGGTTTTTGTGGAAGTGTTGTTACATGCGATAATCGGGCATTGCGCAAACCGCGCCCTGGTGAGAGAAAAGAAAGTGCTTCAAGGATATTGGTCTTGCCGGCACCATTTTCTCCAAAAAGGACAATCGGGGAGGCTGGAAAATCTGCCTCTAGTGCCGCATAATTACGAAAATTATGAAGGTTGATACGGATAACGCCAGCTGAGGCATTTTCACTAGCCACCGTACATGTGCTCATCTCACATAATGTGTTTCATTAAACGCGGATGGGCATCAGAACATAGAGCGCGCTTGAATCATTAATTCCTTTGAGGATAACGGCTGTATCGCCATCTGTTAATGATAGCTCTGTTTCTTCACCGTTAATATGTCCGGCCATATCCAGAAGGTATTTAGCATTAAAGCCAATTTCTAAGGGATCTTGGTAAGGATAAATAACCGTCAGCTCCTCGACAGCACTGCCAGCTTGTTGCCCCATCGCCGAGAGCGTCAACATGTTTTCGTTAAGGTTTAACTTAATGGCATTGAGATCGTCTTGAGCAACGGTCGCAACACGATCAACGGCTGCAAAAAAATCTTTTGTATTAACTAGAAGATGTTTGTCATTTTGCCGCGGAATCGCTGTCTCATAATCAGGGAAAGCTCCATCAATTAAGCGTGAGGAAAGAGTCGCATTGGTAAAATGAAATTGTACTCGATTCGCTGATAGACTAATGGTGACCGCATCAGAGGTTTCATCTAAAAGCTTGCGTAATTCCATAATGGTTTTTCGCCCAATGATAATTGCCGGAATGTCGCCAATGTCATTTGCTAACGAGGTTTCAAGGCAGGCCAATCGATGAGAGTCCGTAGCCACAGAGCGCAACGTCAGCTCTCCTTCATCGACCATAGTATGGAAATGAATGCCATTCAGGTAAAAGCGCGCTTCTTCGGTTGCCATGGCAAAACGCGCCCGATCAATGATCTCCTTCATCCGATTAGCAGGGAGTGTGAATTGGTGAGGAAGCGTTTCTTGATTGAGCTGTGGAAAATCTTCCGCTGGCAAGCACGGCATCTGGAAACGTGAGCGACCAGCCTTAAGTACCAACTGTGATGTTTCGGGGAGGTATGTTAACTCAATGGCAGCACTTTCTGGAAGCTTGCGCACGATATCATACAAAAGAGTTGCAGAGACAGTCGTTTGGCCAGGATTTAGGACATTCGCAGGAATGTGTTCAACCAAAGAAAGATCCATATTAGTTGTCGTTAGCGTCAACGAACCTTGATTAGATTGCAAAAGCACATTGCCCAGAATTGCGATAGTATTTTTGCGTTCGACCACACTTTGACCGTGACTGATAGCCTTTAAAATATGAGAACGATCGATAATTAACTGCATAGTATACTAACCCTCTTAATAATTACTTTGCTTTTAGAAAGCTCAGTTTTCCATAGTTCGACATAAAATTTCAAGATCTTGCGCAAATTCATGATCCGTACCGCGGAGTTCATCGATTTTACGCACGGCATAAAGAACGGTCGTATGGTCGCGCCCGCCAAATTTGCGACCAATTTCAGGTAACGAGCGCGTCGTGTATTGTTTAGATATGTACATAGCGACCTGGCGGGGACGCACGAGCGTCTGCGAACGTCGCGGTGATTGCATATCAGAAAGCTTGATGCGATAGAACTCAGCAACGCGCTTTTGGATATCTTCAATCGTTAAGCGGCGGTCA
>JBAWWF010000160.1:0-3264 GCA_037146895.1 Alphaproteobacteria bacterium
TTCTGAAATGCTTGGGATTATACGGATTCAGAAGTGTTACTTCTACAACCTGATCTTCTGCGCTTACAATAGAGTTGACGAGAGATATCAATAAATCCTTGTTCTCTTCGACACCAAAGATCTTCTTAAAAGCAATATCAATCCTGGGACTGATTGAATCCATAACACTTACTCCGCAATTATTTTTTTTACCAGTGTAACAGAATATACTTTAAGTTGCAGGGGTTTTTGCAGGTTTATTTAAAGATAAATAGGGTCCCAGGTACTGTCCGGTATAGCTTGCCACAATTGCAGCAATCGCTTCAGGGGTGCCGCTTGCCACAACTTGCCCTCCTCGCGCTCCGCCCTCTGGCCCCAGATCGATAATCCAATCAGCCGTTTTAATCACATCCAGATTGTGCTCGATTACAATCACGGTATTCCCTTGCTCAACAAGGGCTTGTAGGACATCAAGCAGTTTGCGCACATCTTCAAAGTGTAGACCCGTGGTCGGCTCATCAAGAATATACAGCGTGCGCCCTGTTGCCCTACCAGAGAGCTCCTTGGCAAGCTTCACCCGCTGCGCCTCGCCCCCAGAAAGCGTGGTTGCCTGTTGCCCAATGTGGATATAACCAAGCCCCACATGCTGCAACGTTCTTAGTGAATTATAAACTCGTGGGTGATGTGCAAAGAATTCCGCGCCCTCATCAACGGTCATATCTAAAATATCGGCGATAGACTTGTCCTTATAGATCACCTCCAGCGTCTCACGGTTATACCGTTTGCCATGGCATTGATCGCATTGTACGTAAACATCGGGAAGAAAATGCATCTCAATCTTAATGACGCCATCGCCCGTGCACGCTTCGCAGCGACCGCCTTTCACGTTGAAGGAAAACCGCCCAGGAGCATAGCCGCGCGCTTTCGCTTCAGGAAGTCCGGCAAACCATTCGCGGATCGGAGTAAAGCAGCCAACATACGTTGCTGGGTTAGAGCGCGGCGTGCGGCCAATGGGAGATTGGTCAATATCAATGATTTTATCGATAAACTCAACACCCTCCAAAGCCGTGTGCGGACCAGGAAGATCGCGGGCACCATGAAAATGGCGCGCCAATGCTTTATAAAGAGTCTCAATAATCAACGATGATTTGCCGCCACCAGAAACACCAGTCACGCAAGTAAATGTTCCCAATGGAAATGCCACATCAATATTCTTAAGATTGTGAGCGGTTGCCCCACGCAAGGTGATGTGTGGTTGCTTCGGCGTGACCTTGCGACGCTTGGTCGGGATGGGGATACTGCGAGTTCCCAAAAGATACTGCCCGGTAAGGCTGGAAGGCGTAGAGATCACATCAGCTGGCGTACCTTCAGCAATAACGTGGCCGCCATGGATGCCTGCACCAGGTCCCATATCAATCACATGATCGGCTTGGCGAATGGCATCTTCATCATGCTCGACAACGATGACGCTATTTCCTAAGTCGCGTAAGTGCTTAAGGGTTACGAGAAGACGATCATTATCCCGCTGGTGTAGGCCAATGGAAGGCTCATCCAAAACATACAACACACCAGTGAGACCGGAACCAATTTGCGAAGCCAGGCGGATACGCTGGGATTCGCCGCCAGAAAGAGTCCCTGAATTACGGGACAGCGTCAAGTAATTCAGCCCAACATTGGTTAGAAACTGCAACCTGGCGTGCACTTCTTTGAAAATGCGTGCGCCGATTTCTTGGGCTTTGGGGGAGAGTGTTAGGTTATCGATCCAGGTTAACGCTTCCTCAATGGAAAGCTCTGCGACTTGGCCAATGTGTTTATCCTGCACCCGCACGCAAAGAGCCTCTGGCTTGAGGCGGTACCCTTGGCAAGTCGTGCAAACTTGGGGATTCTGGTATTTGGATAGCTCTAGCCGCGTCCACTCACTGTCGGTTTCCCGCCAACGCCGCTCAAGATTGGGGATAACTCCCTCAAAAGGTTTTTTAGTGCTGAATTGGCGCGAGCCATCATTATAAGAGACCGGAATTACTTCGGTGCCACTGCCAAAGAGGATAATGTTTTGCACCTCCTCAGAAAGCTCGGCAAAAGGCTGAGTGGTTGAAACGTTATAATGATGAGCAATGGCATCAAGGACTTGCGCGTAATATTCATATGCTTGGAAAAAGCGACTTCTGCGGCCGCCTTTTTTCTGGGACATCAAGGGGACCCACGGTGCTATGGCACCGTTGCGCAAAGATATATGAGGATTGGGAACCACGAGGGCTACATCAAAAACAGTTTTGACGCCCAATCCGCTACAATCAGGGCAGGCACCCTGGGGATTGTTAAAAGAAAACAAGCGCGGTTCAATTTCATTGAGCGTAAAACCAGAAACTGGGCAGGCGAACTTTGCTGATAAGGTGATCGTTTCCTCAGTATCCGCATTTTCGGCAATGAGCAGCCCATCGCTTAAAGCTATGGCGGTTTCAATGGAATCAGCAAGGCGGGCTTCGAGGTCCGGTTGGATAACAACTCGATCAACAATAACCGCAATCGTATGCTTGATGTTTTTGTTGAGGGTCGGCAGGTCGTCCAGCTCATAAACTATGCCGTCTATCTTAACCCGCTGGAACCCTTTTTTACGAAGCTCGAGCAATTCTTTGCGATACTCGCCTTTGCGATCACGAACGAGGGGAGCCAGCAACAACAGGCGAGTTTGTTCAGGAAACAACATCAGCCGATCAACCATTTGGCTGACGGTTTGGGCCTCAATTGCTTCTCCGGTTGCTGGTGAATAAGGAATACCAACGCGGGCAAAGAGGAGGCGGAGATAATCGTGAATTTCGGTCACTGTTCCAACGGTTGAGCGTGGGTTTTTAGATGTTGTTTTTTGCTCAATGGAAATCGCTGGACTCAAGCCTTCGATGGCATCCACATCTGGCTTTTGCATGAGCTCAAGGAATTGCCTGGCATAGGCGGACAAGCTCTCGACATAGCGACGTTGCCCTTCGGCATAAAGCGTATCGAAGGCGAGCGATGATTTGCCAGAGCCGCTGAGACCAGTAATCACTACCAAACGATCCCGCGGGATATCCACAGAGATATTCTTTAAGTTGTGCTCACGAGCACCACGAACACTGATAAATGCGGTCATAGGATAAACCCTACACAGATTAAAAAGGAATGTCACGCGATAGAGTTCTTTATTAGCGATTCCCGCACCATGATTGGTCAATCGTTTAAGGCCTGGATTGCCGCGGCCCCAAGAAGGGCCTCGCAATGACGAAGAGAGAGTGAGTCATTGCAACCCAC
>JBAWWF010000161.1:0-3256 GCA_037146895.1 Alphaproteobacteria bacterium
GTTGCAAGCACCTGGGTGTCACGTGAGTTCAAAGACGATCAGGATCGATGCGTCATCCTCACGAAAATGAGAATGACTCCATGTAAACTAAAAAGCAAGCAAATTTTTTGATTATTGCAATAGGAAATGATTAGAGCACATCACTGGAAATGACTAACAATAAAGAAAATCGAGTATTTACGCGCAGGGCGTTTATCCTAGGGATCGGGCAAGGGTTGCTGCTGACAACGATTGTTGGTCGGCTTTACTATCTCCAGATTTTATCGGGTGATCATTACCGAATGCTTGCTGATAAAAATCGTATTCATGCACAATTGCTAGCACCGCAAAGGGGGCAGCTTTTTGATCGTCGGGGCGTCTTGCTGGCAAGCAACCACAAGGCTTTTAGTGCTTTGGTGGTACGTACAAACGATAATTGGGAGCTATTAGTTCGCGATATAGGATCGACGCTTAATCTGTCAGAAGCAGAAATCATGCGTATAATACGTGAAGGGGAACGCCGCCCTAAATTTATGCCGATCCTCGTCAAGCAGCAACTAACCTGGGCGGAAGTGGCGCAGCTAGAGCTTAGGCTCCCCGATTGGCCAGGGGTTTTGATTGAGGAGGGGCAGAGCCGCTTATATCCGGATTCTTCAACCTGCCACGTTATCGGCTATGTTGCCGCAGCTAGTGAGCTCGAAGCGCAAGAAGAGCCACTCTTGGGCTTGCCGCAGTTGCGCGTTGGTAAAATAGGCATGGAGAAGGTGCTAGATAAGACTTTACGGGGTACAGGCGGCATCAAGCAGCTAGAGGTTAATGCCAAACGCCAAGTCGTGCGTGAGCTGGCTTTTTTGCCTGGAAAAGCTGGTGAGGACGTGCACCTGACCATTGATAGCGCGTTGCAACAAAAGGCACAGAGTCTTCTTGCACCTCACGAGAGCGGTGCCGTCGTTCTTTTAGATTGTAACACAGGAGCCGTGCTAGCTTTGGCCTCCCACCCAGGGTTTAATCCTAATTTATTTATCGATGGAATATCCCAAGATGATTGGCAGCATTTGAATAACCACCCACGGCATGCTTTGTTGAATAAAGCTATTACTGGACAGTACGCCCCTGGTTCAACCTTTAAAATGATCGTCGCCCTGGCGGCCTTGCAAAATAAAGTCATCACCAATGAGACAACTGTGACATGCTGTGGTTATCTCGAATTAGGGCAGCATCGCTTTCATTGCCCGCGCAAAGGTGGGCACGGTGCAGTCGATCTGTCATTAGCTCTTATGTACTCTTGCGACGTCTTTTTCTATCACATAGCAGCAAAGGTCGGCATTGATGCTATTGCTGCGGTGGCTCGTCAGTGGGGGTTTGGGATGTCAACCAAGTCTGGGCTCCCTAGTGAAAAAGCAGGACTGGTCCCTACGCGTAGCTGGAAATCCCGGGTTCTGGGGCGACAGTGGCAGCTGGGAGAGACCTATAACGCTGGTATTGGACAAGGGTATGTTTTAGCAACGCCAATACAGCTAAGTGTTATGACGGCGGCTATAGCCAATGGGGGAACATTAGTTACGCCACATTTACATGGGCAAGCACCGCCTGGGCAATCCTTGGGCGTCTCGGATGAGCATATTGCTCTTTTGCGCCAAGGCATGTTTCGATGTGTTAATGAACAAGGCGGCACAGCTTTTTCTGGGCGTATTCTCGAAGATGGGTTGGCGATGGCTGGTAAAACAGGTACATCACAAGTGCGTCGCATTACAGAAAAAGAACGCCAGCTCGGGACAATTAATCGTGCTGATCGGCTGTGGGAGCATAAGGAGCACGCACTCTTTGTGGGTTACGCACCGGCTACGTCTCCTCGCTTTGCGGCATCAGTTTTAATTGAACATGCTGGAACAAGTAAGCACGCGGTCCTTTTAGGGCGCGATCTTCTTTCATTTGCGCAAACTAACTGACTCCCCAGGTTGTCATCCTCGGGCTCTCTAATGACAGCGGTGGAGTGTGGACAACCTGGGGAGTTACTGCTAGATGCCAGCATAAGAACCGCCTGACATAGGATGCGGCACACCTGTTGTCAGCGGAAAGCTTAAGGGGAGCTGCTTGATGCTGCGGGCTGCTAGAAAAGCAAAGGCTTGTGCTTCCAGCAAGTCCCCGTTGATACCTTTTTCATCAATGATACGGACGGTGCAGCTAAGCTCTTGCTGGAGTAGCTCTACTAAATAACTATTGTGGCGGCCGCCGCCGGTAAGCCATAAAGTCCGTGGTAACTGCGGGCACCTTGCGAGTCCGAGTCTAACTCCAGTAACAGTAAATGCCATCAAGGTTGCTGCACCATCTACTGGAGCAAGTTTGGCAAGATCTTGGCGTACGTGAGAGAAGGCCTCGCGATCGAGGGATTTGGGATAGTTTTGCGCAAAATAAGGATGTTGCAACCATTTCTGAACTTTGTCCTGATGGCAGTGCCCTTGGGCAGCCCATTGCCCTTGTGCATCAAAAGGTACCCCAAGATGTTGTTGCGTCCAAGTGTCAATGAGAGCACCGCCTGGCCCAACATCAAAGGCAATCAAGGTATTTTTATCTAAGTAAGTGATATTAGCAACGCCACCAATATTAAGAACTGCAAGAGGCTGTTCTTCTTGGTGCAGCAATGCTTGATGGTAGATAGGAGCTAGGGGCGCACCTTGCCCGCCCGCATCTACATCATTTTGTCGTAATTTATAAACGACAGGGCAGTTGGTCAGTTTGGCTAGCAAAGGACCATCGCCAATAGCCCACGTAAATGGTGGATTGTGGTAGAGGGTCTGCCCATGAAACCCGATGAGTTCTGGCGTGATGCCCGATAGTTCCTCAAGTTCCTTAACAACCTCTGCATGGAATAGGGTTACGTCATACTCTAGTTGTTGGATGGTCGGCGTTGACTCCTTGGAGCCTAAAGCAGCGGTAATACGGCTGCGCAATGGGGTCGGTAGCGGTTTTACAAAACCTGGACCATAATCGAGGACTGTGACTCCATCTGTCGCAATGAGCGCAGCATCAACACCATCGAGCGACGTGCCGCTCATGAGCCCTAGGACCCACATACTTTTTCATTCCCCATCGGATTCTACTAAAGCTTTAATCTCATCAGCAGAAAGTCCTGTGAGATCACTCACATCTTCAATACTCATACCTTTGGCAAGCGCCTTACGAGCTATATCCTGTCTTTCTTCTTTCCTGCCTTGTGCTACTCCTTTTTCCATGCCTTTTTCCATGCCTTTTTCCATGCCTTTTTCCATGCCTTTTT
>JBAWWF010000162.1:0-3247 GCA_037146895.1 Alphaproteobacteria bacterium
CCGTCGGCTGATTATTCAAATTGCGGCAGAACGAGTGCAATCTTACCGCAAAAAAAAAGATTGACGAAATGTTCGTGAATTTTACCAAATGTTTTTGCAACATAATTGGCCTTCCAAGCCCAAACCCTCCAAATTTCCGACGAAGTATACCCTATCCTGACGTCAGGTCACTGCGTGGCGGTCGTCAGAATAGAGTTTGTTGTTGTAATTGTTGACAGAATTTATCCAAGGTAATAGATTTTAGTCTGACACTTTTAGCTTTGGAGGGGCTTTGATTTGAAGGGACAACGTATAGGCTATATCCGCGTCAGCAACCTAGACCAGAACCCAGATCGACAACTGGAGCAAGTAGAGGTTGGCAAAGTGTTCACCGACAAGGCTTCCGGCAAAGACACCCAACGCCCTGAACTTGAAAGGCTGCTAGCCTTTGTTCGTGAGGGGGATACTGTGGTGGTGCATAGCATGGACAGGTTAGCGCGCAACCTTGATGACCTGCGTCGAATTGTTCAAGGGCTGACACAGCGTGGCGTGTGTATGGAGTTCGTCAAGGAAAGGCTCGTCTTTACTGGAGAAGATTCACCAATAGCAAAGCTGATGCTTTCTGTTATGGGAGCCTTTGCCGAGTTCGAGCGCGCCCTTATCCGTGAACGTCAGCTAGAGGGGATAGCACTTGCTAAGCGGCGTGGAGCTTATCGTGGACGCAAGAAATCGTTGAATAGCGAACAAATAGCGGAATTGAAGCAGCGGGTTGTGGCGGGTGAGAAGAAAACCTTAGTGGCCCGTGACTTCGGCATCAGCCGCGAAACCTTGTACCAGTATCTGCGAGAAACTGTTCCTAACTAGCACCCTCATTAATGGGGATGCTTGGTATCAACTCTTGTATTGGCTGATTTCGATTAGGATGACTTAGAATATTATTGACTTTTGAAGAAAATTCCTTAAGTGTCATATTAGCTTCATTTAATATAAGGTGTTCCAAATGAAAACCATTTTTGCCGCTTTATTCTGCTACTCTTTCATTGTCGTTCAAGGATATGCAGCAGAGAACTCTCTCATTTCCTATGCAGCAGAAAATGAACTGTTAGGAGTTAAAATAATTCCAGAATCAAGGGTCGCCTTATTGTACTTTAGGAACCAAGATGATCAACTTTCGCCTGATGTGATTATCGATTATGGACAATGTGGTATTGCTGATGTTAAATCACCTTATGCACGCCATTACTCGGAAGCGCTTCAAACAATAGCGGAAAAGGCTGTATATCTTGGCAACCATCCAGGGGATCTTATAATAATTCTCGCGGGAAACTATCTTCAAGATAATGGAGTTCAAACTATCTGTAAGGATATTCTGGGGAACAGGCATCTTCAAGATAACCTCGTTAAACTTGATCTGAGCAACAATCGTTTTACTGACCAGTCCTTACCCTTGTTGAGGAGCGTTTTTGACAGCTGTCCTAAACTTAAAACAATGGATATATCCGTGAACTACGTGAATTTTGATTCCTTTAATGAAGTGTTTGGTAATTTATCAGGCCAACAAAAACAAAAAGTAGTTTTTAGTGTTTACTAAATGGAAGTTTGTAGATGAATAATCATATTCATATGATTCGCAACAAGTACCTTGTATGTTGGATTATTTTGTGTTGCCTGCATTTTTCGCAAAATATCTGCTTTAGTGCTGAAGAAGAAAAGGAAGTCGAAGAGGGCTGGAGGTATACAAGTGCTTTGTCTCTAAAAGTTGAATTTGAAGGAAATTCAGAAAAATTTGATTTGCAACCATATGCCACATCAATGGCATACACACAAAGAAACGCAGTGCCTTTAGCAGAAGATTTTGACCTAGCTAATGACAAGGTCTTTTCTCTATTGCGGTTTACCCCTGTAATTGCAGATCCTGATGGCGGCATGAGGTTAGGCAACACTGTCATATTACCAAGTGCGCTTGCTGACGAAAACATAGTATCTCCATACGTACCAACCCCTTATCAGGAAACGGTCTTTGTTAGTGGTTTTTGCGATAGGGAAAAAAAGAAACTTGTGGTTTTGAGAAATTCTGTTTCAGTGTTTGATCCTGCTGAGACAAACAAAAACATGTTTGCTATGTTTGCTCCGTTTAATCCTTCAAAGCTACCAGCTGCAAACCAATTGGCTAAATATAATTTAGCAGTTCGTTTTTTGCAAAGAAGTTATGTGGCTCCTGCACTCTTTGAAAATCGCCTAATGTTCAGATATCCAGATAGTCCTATAGGCACTGTTTTTGAACCGGGTAATTACGAACCTATAAAATCTATCCACGATAAGACAAAGAAACTAATCGACGACAGAAAAGTCTTAGTTGCCGCAGATTTTGACAACATTAAAGCCAGAGCTTTAAAAATGGATATTGTTGAAGCTATCGATGAATTTGGTGACCTTAAAAAAGGCCGATCTAAGTTTCATACAGTGGCAGGGGCTAATAGCTATAGTTGCGCAGAGCAAACTGTATTAGATTATATATCCGACGTCAGAGTTTATGAATACCTCCAAACATCCCTACACATTACAGACAATTTAACAAAGGGGGTAATCATCCATATTCACTGTTCACAAACACCTTGTGGAACCTGTTCAACTTCTTTCGCACGGGAATGTGAGGCAGGTGGTATCTTTAGTAAAATATCGAATGGTAAACCAATAAAAATTATCTGCACTTGCTCACAGCATTATCCAAGGAAACGCCCTGGAGTCCTTTACGACAGCACTAGATGGTTGCAGGGACTTGCTGATAAAGAAATAGTATTTAACATGAACGATGGACAACCTTTATCTGCTAATCTGCCATATTCAGTCGCTTTGCTTACACTTAATCTTGATACGGGAAAATTTGACATTCACGAGGAAGAGTATCAACGTTTCCTGAAAGCGGCGGCAGGAGCAAAGAAAGAAGTACAAGTGTAATAATGGGTGGTTGGTGTGCCATAAAATTTTGACTCTAAAGGAAGTAAAAAGTGCAAGTATTCACCCGCCCAACATATGACCGCATTGCCAAGCATATCCTTGCTCAAGATGAATCAGTGAGAGTCGATATTCTTAGGACGTTCACGGGAATTAGTACGCTATCTTCTGCAACCCAGCTTGACGAGCATTATAATCCTTTCGATCCTCTTCATAACCTCAGGAAATTGATTAATTCCCAATCTTCTAAAAGTATTTTTGAGACGATAAGGGATTCATCCTGAATTCCCGAAGATTTTGTAGCTAGGTCACC
>JBAWWF010000163.1:0-3247 GCA_037146895.1 Alphaproteobacteria bacterium
AGGCTAAGGAAAAAGAAAGACGGGCCCTGGAGAAAGGGCTGGAAATGGAAAAACAAGCTCTGGAGAAAGGCGAACAGAAACTTATAGAAACGGCCCGTAAAATGCTTGCTAAAGGGATTAGCATTGAAGATGTGAGTGAGTTCACAGGGATTTCTGTACAGGAAATCCGTAAGTTTTTTAAGGAGTTATTATAATATGAATTTACGCGTTGCAATTAATGGGTTTGGACGCATTGGCCGTATGGTATTACGGGCATTGGTTGAGAGCAAAATAAAGGGCGTGAACGTTGTGGCTATCAACGACCTCGGTTCGCCTGAGGGAAATACGCATCTCCTCAAATACGACTCTGTCCATGGACGTTTTGATGATACGCACTATAGTGATGACATTCTAAAGGTAGGGCCACAAACTATACAAGTATTAGCCGAACCTGATCCAGCGAAGTTACCTTGGCGTGACTTACAAGTTGATATTGTTTTGGAATGCTCTGGTAGGTTTACTAACGCGCATGCGGCTAGTGCCCATATAACCGCGGGAGCAAAACGCGTCTTGATTTCTGCGCCAGCCGATGGGGTGGACATGACGGTCGTTTATGGAGTTAATCACCAAAACCTGAGCTCCAGACACATCATTGTCTCTAATGGATCTTGCACAACCAATTGCTTAGCTCCTGTGGCGTTGGTGCTGCAACAGCAGATTGGGATTCAGGTTGGGTTCATGACCACGGTGCATGCGTACACAGCAGATCAACGGCTGGTAGATACGTGTCATGACGATTGGCACCGCTCTCGCGCCGCTGCGCTATCCATGATCCCTACCTCCACAGGGGCGGCTAAGGCTTTAGGATTAGTGATACCAGAGCTAAAGGGCAAACTGGATGGTACGGCCATTCGCGTGCCCTCGCCCAATGTCTCCTTGATCGATCTAAGCTTTATGGCGGAGCGTTCTACAAATGTCCAGGAGATTAACCAGATAATGCGAGCAGCTGCTGCTGGGGCTTTGAAAGGTGTTTTATCTATTGTGGATGAACCGCTGGTTTCAATCGACTTTAACCACCACCCCGCAAGTGCTTCTTTTGATACAGGGCAAACGCAAGTTGTGGGAGATCGTTTCTGTCGCGTTCTCGCTTGGTATGATAACGAGTGGGGATTTGCCAACAGAATGATCGATGTGGCGCAAGCGATGGGCAACAAGTTGAACTGAGGTTACTAAACCTCTGCTAGCTTGGTCAACACCTCTTCAGGTATATCAAAGTTAGCAAAGACATTTTGTACATCATCATTGTCTTCGAGAACATCCATGAGTCTAAGCAGACCAGGTGCCGCATCAAGATTACAAGGTACTAAGTTGAGGGGACGCCAGATCAGTTTGGCGGCGAGCAAGACATCACCGAAGCGGCTTATCAAGCTATCCCGCACATGAGCGAAGTCTTCAAGACTAGTGCTCACATCAAAGGTTGTTTCTACTTCCTCGACATTGAGAGCACCAGCATCAACAGCGGCTTCAAAAATATCATCAAAGGTGGTTACAGTTGTGGGAAGACTGATCATACCGATGTGCTCAAACATAAAGCTGACACTGCCAATCTCTCCCAAGCTGCCACCAAGCTTGTTGAAAGATGAACGAATCTCGGCCGCAGTCCGATTGCGGTTATCTGTTAGGGTTTCAACAATAATCGCAACACCACTGGGGCCATAGCCTTCATAGCGGACTTCTTCATAGTTCACACCGTCATCACCGCCTAAGGCTTTTTTGAGAGCGCGGTCCACATTATCTTTGGGCATGTTTGCAGCCCGTGCAGCCGCTAATGCCGTTCGCAAGCGAGGATTTGCCGCGGGGTCCGGCAAGCCAGAGCGCGCAGAAACCGTAATCTCGCGAATGAGTTTATTGAAAAGGCGGGCGCGCTTGGCGTCCTGTGCGCCTTTGCGATACATAATATTCTTAAATTGTGAATGACCAGCCATTTTTGAATTATCCCCTCTACTATTCAGTTTACTTATGTTTTTGCCAGATGCTACCCTAAAAGCGCAAGAAAAATGTCTGCTACTAGGATTCTATGATGCATATTCGTATTTACACAACCACCTATTGTCCGTATTGCGTACGCGCGAAGCTGCTGCTCGATAAAAAAGGGCTCACTTATCAAGAGATTGACGTAACCAACGACCCCAAACTCCGCCAAGAATTGGTGCAGATGAGTGGTGGGCGTATGACAGTGCCACAGATTTTCTTTGATGAACGCAGCATCGGTGGCTGTGTTGATCTTTACGAACTAGAGCGAACTGGCGAACTGGATACAGCAGTCAAAAATCTATTACCTGATTCCTGAACCCTGGTTCCTGTACTAACGAGCAACCCAACCGCCGTCAATGGACAATGAAGTGCCCGTCATCTGTGCTGCTGCTTCTGTGGTTAAGAATAGAACGAGCTCTCCAATAGCTTCAGGTTTTACAAAAGCACCAGACGGTTGTTTTTCAGCCAGTAATTCAGCTGAGGCTTGCTCAACTGTTATATTGCCGACCTTAGCTCGCTCCTCAATCTGCTTTTTCACCAATGGGGTTAAAACCCAACCAGGACAAATAGCATTGCAGGTGATGTTTTCTTGTGCAGTTTCAAGCCCTACAACCTTTGTCATGCCTACCAGGCCATGCTTAGCTGTAACATAACCAATCTTATTTACTGAAGCCACTAACCCATGGGCCGAGGCAATATTAACAATACGTCCCCACCCTTTGGTCCTCATAAATGGTAATGTTAGGCGGATCAGATGAAAACATGCCGAAAGATCAAGGGCAATGACCTTATCCCAATTCTCGACACTAAAGTCCTCAATGGGAGCTACGTGCTGCATTCCAGCATTATTAACCAAAATATCAGCACCGCCAAAACTATCTTGGGTAAATTGAATTAGGCTTTGAATATCATCTAGTTTTGTCAGGTCAGAGGCACAATGCACTGCTTTACCATCCCCCAAAGAAGATAAATAACCAACAATGTTAGCAAGCTCGTGTAATTCCGCAAAACCATTAATGACAACATTGCAATTATTACTCGCTAATGTTTCAGCAATTGCATAACCAATGCCACTTGTAGCACCCGTGATAATCGCGGTTTTTCCCTTTAGACTCAATGGCCGTCCCTCCTCTACCTATAATGTAACTCCCCAGGTTGTCATCCTCGGGCTTGACCCGTGGATCTAAGAGATGGTGATTGTCCCAGATTCTCGGGTCAATCCACGGGTCAAGCC
>JBAWWF010000164.1:0-3224 GCA_037146895.1 Alphaproteobacteria bacterium
TTTGAAACCAATAAACTTTGCAAAAAATATTTTGAACACATTAGGTATAATAACATTTTGAGCCTTCTTCGGGAATCGCTTACCCTTAGTTCTGATTCTTGTAATGGGCCACCTTACCGATGGTCTTATCAGTTTAACCTTTGACAAAGTAGCTCAAGTGCTCATTAGATGCAATAGCAATTTTTGTTGAAAATCGATTAGTTAAAAATTAACTCTTTTTCAAGCATTCTGGAGGCATGTGTAGCACAAAGACCATAATTGGCCTCATCATTTTTTGCGGCTTTAGCAGCGTTTCTGTTGCTTTTGCTCAAAAGCTCGTCGTACAGGGCTACATCGAAGGCAAATTTATTCGTATGGCACCTGCGGTTTCTGGTCGAATTGAAACTTTCTCTGTTAAAGAGGGCGATAAAGTAACTGCGGGACAAGATCTTTTCGTTTTAGAAAACAAGCGTGAGGTTGCTTTACGTGATGCGGCGAAATCCCAATTAGAGCAGGCCCAAGAGATTCTTGAGGACTTGGAGAAGGAACGTCGACCTGAAGAGATCGCCGCCAGCGAAGCTGCTCTTGAACAAGCGAAGGCTACTCTTAGCCGCAGTAAAAACTTTCTCGAACGACAAGAAAAACTCATGCCAACAAAAGCGATCTCACAGCAACAATTGGATGATGCGCGCGCAGCTTATGAGGAGGTAACGGCTCATGTTAATGAACTTACAGCGAATTTGGCTGTTGCCCATCTTCCGTCACGAATTGATCAAGTTGAGGCAGCAAAAGCTACTGTTAAAGCCAATACGGCAAACCTTGAGAGTCAACAATGGCCCCTGGATCAAAAAAATGTTAAAGCCCCTGTTGAAGGTGTAGTTTTTGAGAAAATATATAAGCTCGGCGAGTGGGTTGCTGCTGGCTCTCCAGTCCTGACACTCTTGCCAACTAACGACACGAAAGTTCGTTTCTTTGTTCCCCAAACGGCACTGACAAATCTACAATTGAACACAAAAGTGTTGGTAACTATTGATGGACGTCCGTTACCTATCACCGCTTTGATTACGTTTATCTCACCCCAGGCTCAATACACGCCACCATTTATTTACAGCAAAGAACAGAGGTCTAAATTTGTTTATTTGATTGAGGCGGAGCCGGCGCAAAAGGATAAAGCTGGGCTGCATCCAGGACAACCCGTAGACGTAGAGCTATGGTAACAATGAGTGAGAATGAAAATGACCTTGTCATTGATGTTTATGGATTATACAAGTCATTCGGTAAAATTAAAGCAGTCCAGGATTTCTCTATCCAGCTGGCGCGCGGACGTATCTTTGGCTTTCTGGGACCTAATGGCAGTGGCAAGACTACAACCATCCGCATGCTGTGTGGGTTGTTTAAAGTAGACCAGGGATACGGCACTTGCCTAGGTTTTGACTTACTCACCCAAGCCTCCGAAATTCGTCGCCACGTCGGATATATGACGCAACATTTTAGCCTTTATGAGGATTTAACCGTCCAAGAAAATCTCGAACTCGTTGTGCGCCTTTATGATATGGCGCCGGTAAAGGATATTGTTGCCAGCCAGCTGCACAAGATGGGGCTAATGGACAAGAGACACGTGCGGGCTAAAACTCTTTCTGGTGGATGGAAGCAGCGGCTTGCCTTAGCTGCTTGTACGATTCATGCACCAGAGTTGCTGCTCCTTGACGAACCGACAGCGGGGGTTGATCCTCAAGCACGACGGGAGTTTTGGGATCAAATTCATCACTTCGCTGCCCAAGGAACTACTGTATTAGTTAGCACTCACTATATGGATGAAGTCGAGAGGTGTCATGAAATTGCCTATATTTCCAAAGGACATTTGTTAACACGCGGCACCCTTGAGGATATCTTAGCTAGAAGCGGTATGGTTACTTGGATAGTCGATGGCCCCGACCTGTTAACATTATCAACTATATTAAAAACACAACCAGGCGTTGAGCAAATTGGTTTTATGGGTAATTCCTTGCGTCTCAGTTCAACAACTCCCGATGTTTTTCTGCAAACTATTGCTGACTTCAAAAAGAACAACCACTATCGCTGGCAAGAAACACAAGCAAACGCGGAGGATTTATTCATACTCATGGCTAAAGAAGCCTGATTGTGTTAATGTTACCGCAGTTGATTCTTTTGAGACCAGACTAACAGATGATCAAACTATTTTTAATCGCCTGCTTACTATTTGCTGGAAATCATGTACTTGCAATTGATTTTCCACAACCATCCGGCCCATACACAGTTGGTTATAAGTATATTGAGTTCACCGATGAGAGTCGCGATGATATTTATAAACCAGAAGGTGGCAAGCGTAAAATTAAGGTAATTGTTTACTATCCATCGAACGATCCAATAAAGCTGGAACCTTACCAAAAGGAGGATAAATCACCAGCACCTAATGGTGCAGAAAAGGTTGTGGCGGAGCTTAATGCTCTCAAGGTATATAGATCGGCTAATGCTGCACCCACAGGTGAGACTTTTCCGACAATTTTCTTTGAGCCTGGAGCTGGTTCAACACCGAATACATATATAAGTATTATCCAAGAGCTTGTAAGTCATGGTTATATAGTCGTAGGCCTTTCTCATGCGTATAAAATCACGGAAATCGATGAAAAAGTGGAAGAAGCACTAGATGTGCACGATTTTGCTAATCTGGACCCAAACCATCTAGCTACCTTCATACAAGCTGATGAGGAGCAAAATCAAGTAACCAATTTTTGCAAAGATGATACACTGTTTGTTCTAGATCATATTCGTGATGAATGCGCATATCTTGGGCTAGATTTTAATAAGCTTGGTATTATGGGACATTCTTTGGGTGGAACGATTATGCTGCGAGTGATACAAAGTTATCCAGCACTTAAAGCAGGAGTTTGTTTAGACGCCCCGCGCTTCAAGCATATTTTAACCCCTAATATACCTTTTTTGCATCTTTTTGCGGAACAACGTCATGCAAAATTATGGGATAAACCGGATGATTATAAGTTGTTGATGAAAAATCATTTTCGAGTGCTATTAAAGAACAGCGGCCACAATTCTTTTTCTAATACTGCAATATTGCAGGAAATACTCCCATCGTACCGAGGTTTTTTAGAAGGGGGGAGGGCAGCCCTTGATCCAGTTTTAGGTAAAGCCGATAGTGTAGAAAATATGAGAGTCATTATAACTATTGTCCAATCGTTTTTTGATAAATTTTTCAAGAGCATAGA
>JBAWWF010000165.1:0-3191 GCA_037146895.1 Alphaproteobacteria bacterium
AAAATATTTTTCGCACAGTTTGAGATAAAATAAAGCGGGAATATGTCGGATTTCAAAAAATTTTAAAACATATGAAACAGCGAACTAGGCTGTGGCATAGAATCCGCTCAGGCTTTCAGTGGCTCCACATTGAAAGCTGGGATTCTCTTTATAGTTCGATCTTAGATCCACCTACCTTTACTCTACCGCCAGCTACCATCACTGGCCTTTTAAGTTGTGCTGACAAGAATTGCAACCCTGGATACCCTGATATCTAATCTTTTTTAACTGCTGCTTAGCAGAAAACCTGACTTTTGCCTCATGCTGGACTCAATCAGGGCAATCTACACGGCGGGAACTGCTGAGGATTGACCAGTCATGGTGCGGGAATCGCTGGCCACGTGCGCTTTTTGTTTGAATGGTCGATGACACCTGCTACACTGGGCGCGTGTTAGGCTTTAAGCTAAGAAGGTTCGTTTGGCTGCAATTGTCTTAAGAAATATAAAGAAATCCTTTGCTGCCGTGTCCGTATTGCATGGCATTGATTTAGCAATTCATGATCGTGAATTTGTTGTTTTTATTGGCCCTTCAGGGTGCGGTAAAACCACTTTATTGCGTCTTATTGCAGGTCTAGAGTCGCCAACATCGGGGCAAATTATTATTGATAATGAAGATGTTACCAACCTCCCGCCAGCAGCAAGAGGGGTGGCTAAAGTTTTTCAGTCCTATGCGCTCTACCCACACATGACCGTATATGAAAACATGGCTTTTGGTTTGAAAATGCAAGGTTGGCGGAAAAAGCATCTGATTCAAGAGCGTGTCCAAGAAGTTGCACGCATTCTACAGCTAGAATCGTTACTCACCCGTAAGCCGCGCGAACTTTCCGGTGGCCAGCGTCAACGCGTTGCCATTGGTCGAGCCATCGTCCGCAATCCTAAAGTTTTTCTCTTTGATGAGCCTTTATCGAACCTCGATGCAAGCTTGCGGGCCCAAATGCGCCTCGAATTAGCCAATCTCAAAGCACAATTACAAGCGACCATGATTTATGTAACCCATGATCAGGTGGAGGCTATGACCTTGGCTGATCGCATTGTTGTTATGCGCGACGGGATGATCGAGCAAGTAGGTACACCTCTAGAGGTCTACAATCAACCGGCCAACCAGTTTGTGGCAGGATTTATGGGATCCCCGCCGATGAACTTTCTTGCCGGCATTGTTGTGAAGACTTCCCAGAATGATGTCGGTTTGCAATTGCCAAGTGGGCTCTGTATACCTCTGCCTGCGTTGAATATTGCTATGGGAGAAATCATTACTTTAGGGATACGCCCAGAAGCACTCTCAGTCAGCAATGACGCGCCAACGCTCCATCCAGAAGCGATTTCTTTTACCGGAAAAATCCTTCATATTGAGCATCTAGGGGCTGAGTCTTATGTGCACTTACGAATCAATGAACAAACGCTTATTGTACGAACATCGTTACACCCACATGTCGGTGAGACGTTAACAGTGACAACCGCTTTGGCAAAGTGCCATTTTTTTAATTACGAAGGGAACGCTTGTAGTGGATTTTAAAAACGCTAACAAAATGGTAGGGTGCCTAGAGTTACTAGTAATAGTTCGCAAGGAAGGTTAAGCGGTTATGGCAGTTAAAGTTACATTAATAAATGGTGATGGGATTGGCCCTGAGGTTACGACAGCAGCGCGTCGCATCATTGATGCTAGCGGCGTTAAAATCGACTGGGAGGTTTGTGAGGCTGGTGCCAATGTTGCTAAAGAAGGCGGGGGAACAGGTATTCCTAAAGAGACAGCCGATTCCATTGCACGTAATGGTGTTGCGCTTAAGGGGCCCCTAGGCACACCTATTGGACCTGGCGGAAAAAGCACTAACGTAGCTTTGCGTAAAATGTTTGAAACCTATGGCAATATTCGTCCTACTATTGAAATTCCTGGCGTTATAACTCCGTATTCAGGTCGCGGTATTGATTTTGTGATTGTTCGCGAAAATGTGGAGGACCTTTATGCAGGCATTGAGTACATGCAAAGCCCTGGGGTTGCCCAGTGTTTAAAGCTTATTTCCCGCAAAGGGTGCGAGAAAATCTCCAGGCTTGCCTTTGAGTTTGCCCGCAGCCAGGGCCGTAAAGAGGTGATCTGTACTAGCAAAGCAACGATCATGCAATTGACGGAGGGGCTGCTCAAACGCACTTACGAAGACATCTCCAAGGATTATCCAGACATCACGACAGGTCATTTGATTGTTGATAATTGTGCGCACCAGTTAGTGAAAAATCCTGAGAAATTTGATGTCATTGTAACAACCAATATGAACGGCGATATTTTAAGTGATTTGAGCTCGGCATTGATTGGTGGCCTTGGTTTTGCGCCAGGTGCTAATATTGGTGATCATGTGGCTATTTTTGAGGCCGTCCATGGCACAGCACCGAAGTATGCTGGAAAAAATGTTATCAATCCTACGGCGGTCCTACTATCCGGTGTTATGATGTTGCGTCATCTGGGCGAATTCGCTGCCGCAGAAACTATTGAAGATGCTCTGTTCTTAACATTTGCCCGTGATAAAAAATACACCCGCGATATCGCAGGCGACCAAGATGCGGTTTCTACAACAGACTTTACCGATGCGGTGATTGCTAATCTCGGTAGCCGATATGAGAATAAAAAACATCATAATTATACGGCATTGCACCTACCAAAGGTTGCCAAGGACTTTGATTTTGTTAAAGTCAGTCAACGTCGGGTTACGGGGCTAGATGTCTTTATTGAAACGACTCAAGAACTAAAATCTTTGGGAACGGCGTTGGACGCTCTCGTGGCAGAGACACCTTTTCAACTCAAGCTCATTGCCAATCGAGGCATGAAGGTTTATCCAGGGGAAGCGCGGATAGCCCCCGAGCTTACCGATGTCATGCGCTGTCGCTTTATTGCGCGCAACCAAGACGAAGATGTCAGTGACGAACTCGCTTTTGCTTTGTTTCAGCGCGTGGCGCAGCACCATCGCTGGACACACATTGAGAAACTTCATGAGTTTGAAGGAAAGGCCGCTTACAGCAAATCCCATGGTGAGGAATAATACTAGCCTCAGCTCTGGATAAGAGAGAGGTATGGCATCTCCGCCCACTGTCATACCGGAAGCTAGAAAATTGCATCGAGCGTAAGCGAGTGCCCTATTTTCTTGCTGTCCGGCACCCAGGAGCACA
>JBAWWF010000166.1:0-3155 GCA_037146895.1 Alphaproteobacteria bacterium
CCTCTTGCAGCGCATCACCGGAAGACTTCATAATCGCTTCTAGAAAACTTTGTGCGTGAGTATTGCCTCCATCGGCTAACTCTTTAGCTATACGAACACCCTGCTGAAAATTCTTTTGAGAACCAAATGTTCCTTCTGTTAGAGTGGCAACGTTAATCACAAATATAGCTTCTTGATCACCAAGGTCTGCCGCTTCCTGACATAGTGCTTTAGCCACTCTCAGATCTTTGGGAACTCCAATCTGACGATAACCTTCAAAAACTGTACTGAGGGCATATAGAGCTGGTATATAACCTTGTGCGGCAGAACAAAAAAGATAGTTTTTCGCCTCTTCTTGCTTTTGTGCTTTAAAAGCAATTAAGAACATTTTAAATTGAGCATCAGCGTGACCAATTGATGCTGCATGCTCCAAGTGGATGGAGTTACCAGTTTGTTGGTATAACATGTCACCAGCCGCGTATAGGACATTGGCAAGAAAAATCATTTGAGCATCTAAGGCTGGATCCTTATAAAAATAAGGTTGAAACAAGCCCTGTAAGTCAATATCCTTAAATTGATAAACAGGAGGCATCCATGCTTTTTCTCCAAACATCCCTTTCAGCAATCCTTTAAAGTCAAGGGCCCTAAATGATTCAGGAGTTTCTATGGTAGAAAAAAGCTCAACTTTCTCTGGTAAATCAGATCTGGATATGAGCGTTTTTACATAAGGTCTCAACGCTGCGTCTCTTTTTATAATTTCAGGTAAAAAGTCTCTATATGACAAAACATCCTCAGCAGCGAAAATAGAACTTGACATCGATAGTATGACACTAAGCAAAATTATGCTTTTTTTATTCTTCATTTTCCCCTCCATTGTATGTGTGTGATGCAAAACATCTTAAAGCATAGTGATTATGACAGTTAGCCTCTAAAAAATCAACCAAGATCCTCTCCTATTTTTTTAACATTTAGCCGGGCACCATTTACAGCATTGAAATGAATTAAGAATTGCTCATAAATTTCTGGTATTCTTAACAGAACCATGTTTTCAAGGTTTAGATTGTCCTGTACGTTATCTGTAAACCCTGCTGATCCAATAAATACCTTTGCTGAACCATCCTTATGTCTAATCAAAGCTAATTTATCATGAAATTGGGGAATGGTAGTAATCCTTTTGGTTCTTGTCTTTATCTTCTCAGAATTTTTTGAAACTGTATAAGCTGTTACTCCAAAGTCTATAAGCGGTGCTAGAGCCTTTGGTATATACTTAAATTTTTTATATTGTTCCTCATCCACTTTAATAGTAATTGCCGCACCGCCTTGGCGTGCTCTTAAAAGATTAGCTATAATATCGTCGTCAGGTGAATGCGCACGACTCACAAGAAACATATTGATATCAATGAGTTGTGAAGAATCAAACTCACGAACAACGAATGATTTTATATCTAAAATTGGTGCCAGACACACTTGAATAGGATTTCCTGGTGCGCTGTTAAAAACATGCATCATTTTTCCAACACGTCGATATTCATCTTGGGTGTTATCATATTTATCTTTGCCGCTAATAATGTAATGATAATAACGAAAGTACAACTTAGCCACAAACTTATGATGAATGGCAACAAAAGACTCAACGTTATAATTGTAAGCTGCATATGTAAGATTGGGTGAGCCAGTAATAACTACATCATCGTCAATAACAATAAACTTGTTGTGCATTTTACCACTTCGGTTTCGATTGCTTTTTACTAACTGATGGATCAAATTTGCATATTTAGCTTTGCTAAAAAGTGTCTGTGTTTGCCGATCCTCTCCAGTAACAATCCTAATTTCAAGTGGCATCTTCCCAGCACCGAGATGTAAGGCAAGCAAATCATCTAAAAACTCTTCATTTGTACATTTATCAGAAGCAATAATAATTCTGCGTTGTGCAGCACTGATAAGTTTAAAGATATTACTACCAATAGTTCCTCCACTAATTTCAGAAGAAAATGGAGTAATATACATGCTGGGATCATAAACAGGACCAAAAAAAGTTAAGTCTCTAATATCTCTATATTTTCGTGAAACCTCTCTAAATAACCCCTTATCGCAGCTAGGCAAATAAGAAATTATGAGTGATTGGGAAATGTTAGGAAGTCTCTCCATTGGCCCCATGAGAATTGCTTGTTGCTGATCATGCTCTCCTTTATATTCATCTGCACAATTAGCATTTCCGCTTAAAAAGCTGAAAAAAAGTATTCCTCCAATGTATGAAGCAAGTGTCCATCTCATTCTTAATAACCTACTGTTCATTTTCGAGTCCTGTATAATAAAATATTTTCTATTGCACAACGTTTTTCACTACTTTAACAGCTGCATGCTGTAAAAGAAAAACCAAGGCGTAGACGATGTGATTCTACAAATTTAGAAGCAAAAGTCAAGTGCGGTCTTTTATATGTTTCACTGTCACATAACCGTTACAGGTTGATTAGCACGTCTAAACGACCTTAACATTATGAAAAATATATGACATGCGCTGTTGGATCTATGGTGGTGTGTTGTTGAGTTACTGTGGCATATTTTCAGCAGCATGTCGCGCTATTGCGTCTCTAATAAGCGGGCCGAGTATTGGGTCAGATAGAGGATCAAAGACCCGCTAGGCGGAGGCATGACACGCGGTTGCCTCATGCCGATGGTACTTGCCAGTGAGCACCCCGCATCCTCAGCACTTGCCTGCTGTGCAGCACTCATGACACTTTTACGATAAAGAGCTTCGACATGCGTGAAGCCCATATAATCATTTATGATCAGCGTTCCCAATGCACACGGCAAGCATGCATTCAGGTACTCCATTACCTCGGAACGCCTGATTGCGAGGGCCGCAATAATTAACTTCGCCTGATATGCGGCAATTAGGTTAAAGGCATCTTCATCCAACTCAGAAAATGTTTCTTCCATAGCAAAAATGGTTGTGTCCGCAAGATTAAAAACAGTAGAGATGAGTCTTTTGATGCCAGTTATTCCGACAGGTCTTAGGGCTATTTCTCCGTGGATAGAGTTAGCATAGCATATAAAAGCTTGCATCAAGCTTTTTTCAACGCCATAACCGCCTTCATATAGCCGTCCTAAGTAAAATCTGGCATATCCACGCAGCTTACTATTTCCGAACATCTTTTCCACTCTACACCGTGTCC
>JBAWWF010000167.1:0-3146 GCA_037146895.1 Alphaproteobacteria bacterium
CCACCCACCAACAAAACACCAGTAAGGGTTGTGCCCGCAGACAATTGTTGAAAGTTCTCATAAACCTGAGCTGCTAGTTCCCGTGTCGGTTCTAGAATAATCGCACGCGGCATCCGGCTTTTGGTGCTCTCCTGCTTGAGAATATCAATCATCGGCAAAAGAAAGGACGCGGTTTTGCCCGTGCCCGTTTGCGCACAGCCAAACACATCTCTACCACACAAAATTTGCGGTATCGCTTGCTGCTGTATCGGTGTCGGTTTTATATACCCCAAGCCTGTTATAACATCTTGGAGCTCTTTACTTAAACCTAAGTCAAAAAAATTCATGGATAACGCAATATCTTCATCTTCTTATTGTACCATCATCAAGATAATACAGGTTAACAACCCTAGCTAGGTTTTTTTTATACATTTGTGAATCTTTATATCTGATAAGATGCAAAGAAGCAACTGCCTTCTGTCTACCGTATCGCATCAAGGACCCCTTGCAGAATATACGAAGCAGCAACTTTATCAATAACCTTGCTGCGCTTCTTACGCGATAAATCGGCTTCAAGTAGCGCGCGCGAGGCTGCTAGAGTTGACCAACGCTCATCCCATAACACAATTGGCAGATCGATTGCCGCTACCAATGCGTCGGCAAAGACGCGTACCTTTTGCGCTTGTGGCCCCTCCTCACCGTTCATGTTCAGGGGGAAGCCAGCGACAATACCAACAATGTGGTGTGCTTGGACTAGCTGGCAAAGTGCCGCAACATCTTTGACGGTGCCGCGGCGTTCAACGGTCTGCAATGGCGTGGCTAGCTGCCATGTAGTATCGGATAGGCTGACGCCGATCGTGCGATCACCTATATCCAAACCCGCAAGGCGGCTCCCAGCGGCTTTAACCGTTTTTAAAATCGCCAGGTCTTGTGTTATCAAAGCATCACTCCATCAATCAATTGACACGCGTGCACCCTAACACACGTATTTTTAATTGTATATGTATGTGTTTTATTTTTTGGTAACTCTCCACCTCCTCAATCGCACTAAACCGCGGTTGAGGAGGTGGATAATTACATTTTTTTTGCAAATTTAATATTCTATGTTAAATTTGCATGGATTATAGGGGAAGCCCCGATACACATGTCGTTACAGCCGCAGCAATTCTTCCCTCAAACCCGCATCTCAAAGGGGTTTTATCATAAGCTAAGTACTCCGTTTCATTAGTTTTGCCGCCTCAAAAAAAGTCATCCAATGTCACAATTTTATCAATTTGGTTTTTTAAAATCTCATTGGATACAACACCATTAGCTACAATAAGGGCCCAAAATATTTGTTTTTTATTTCGTGTTCTTTTATTGAAAATAGCTTCTTTTTTTAGAAGAGCCTGTGCATAGTCCTTTGACAGCAAATAAGGCATTTCACTATATTTTATTTCACATAAGGTAATGCATCCGTCATCACGATCAAAGACAAGGTCAATTTGGGCTCCCAATTCTCCTATCGTTTTTTTACTAGGCTGATATTGCCAATTGCTACAAAATGCCGGAATATTATCAAGTCCAATAACTTTCTTAATGATATCAACATGTTTATAGCAAATAGACTCGAAAGCATATCCTGCCCATGTATTCCAAGATGGTTTTTTGATAAGAGATTCCCAGTAGTGATTTGCTACAGAGGTGCCTAAATTTTTATTACGCGTGGGCTCAATCCATGTTAGATAGAACAGGGTGTACTCATCAATAACTCTGTAATGAATTCCTCTCCTAGTATGACCAACAGGTAAATAAGTTGTGATAAATCCTGCATCTTCGAGGCTTCGTAGTTTCATGTTGAGATATCCGCCATTTGATATCTTAGCTTTTGCGATCAAATCACTCCGATTAATCCCTTGGGATTTCTGGGCAATTGTGCGGATAATATTAATATATGACTCCGGATCTTCGTATAGAGAATGAAAAAGCATGTCAAATTCATTAAACAACAGGCCATTTTTTTGAAAACACAGAGCATTTATGTTTTGAGCGGCCGATAACCCCTTTTTTATTGATTTGAGATAATGAGGTATTCCACCAATTGCCATGTAAATTTGCAGAATTTGCTGACGGTTTAAGTTGATGCCAAGAAAAGCAAGATATCGTTCTGCTTCTTTGAGAGTGAATGGCTGAAGAGGAATTTTTGCTGTAATTCGATTGTGGAGTCCCCCTTTAGCATAAATAACCTTTTCGATCATCCAAGAGGCAGCAGAACCACAAACTATAAGGATCAGCTTTTTTCTATTTGTCCACTGTGTATTCCAGTAATATTCAAGAGCTTTGATAAAACCAGACTTTTGCGTTGCTAGCCACGGCATTTCATCAAAGAATATGGTTACCCGTTTGTTTTTTGGCAAATCATCAATGGCATTAGTTAATGACTGAAGTGCCTCCATCCAATTATCAGGAATGGCCATCTTTGCTCCCCCATAAAAACTCTTGGAGAGCATTTTAGAAAAAACAGTGAGCTGTTCATGCAAACCTCCATCGTTTAGGCCGGTTTGCTCAAAGTAAACACCTGTTTGTTGCGAGAAAAACTGACTGATCAGATAGGTCTTTCCTACACGTCTTCGCCCATATACCGTTATAAACTCAGCATAAACCGAGGATAGTTTTTCTTCAAAATGCGCAACCTCTTCGTGCCTTCCGACTATGTTATATGCCATTTTCAGCACCTCATGTTGTGTTATTGAGCTGAATATAGAACCAATATACTCAGCTCAATAACACAAAACAACTACAAAAGTGCAGCTTAATTATGATCTGATAAAAATTTTCCTTGAATCTTATTCAAAACTTTTCTAATCTTCTGAAAGGTTAGGGATAAATGCGGCATTCGGCCCGTTTGCCCTAGCCTGAAGCGTGACGCACGAGTGCACCACCACTCATACGTCACTAACCGTAACTCAACAAGGAAGGTTGAATCAGGCTCATGCCAGATTATCTTATAGGAAGCGCACTTTTCAAGCATCGATTAAGAAACTTGGCCCTACTATGGGCTCGGGGAAGTGTGTGTTTGTTGATTACGGTACGATGGGAGGCTGGGGTGAGTACATGTACCCAGCCTCCTTTTTTTGTATAAACGCCAGTTCGGGATAAGGAAGGCTTAAAAGTGAGGAGTTATCTCA
>JBAWWF010000168.1:0-3138 GCA_037146895.1 Alphaproteobacteria bacterium
AGAATACGCTCCGCTCCGGTTCTCGATTTCGCTAGCATTTGCCTCATAATCTGAATAGTTACTCTCTGAATAAATTAAAAATTTGTAGTTCTCCTATAAATAAATCTATTTTTCGGTGGGCTCGGCTGGGTTGCTTACCTGGCGTAGAAGAGATTCAATGCGTGTTGCTTGATCAAAAGTCTCATCAATGACGAATTTGAGAGAAGGTGTAAATCTTGTGTTTAGATGCCTGCCCAAAAACATTCGTAAAGTGCGCGCCATTTTATTTAAAAACACCACTGCCTCTTCTTTGTCTACGCCTCCCAATGGCATAACCGAAACAATGGCTTGCTGGAGGTCTGGCGAGATGCGAACTTGCGTGATCGTAATTGGGTGAGCGAAGGTGACTATTTCTCCTTCGTATTCCGCGACAAAATCACCTTTGCTAAGCTGATCGGCCAAAACACGCTTAATGGATTCAGAAACCCGCAGCTGCCTTTGGCTCTTTGATTTAGGGGAATGGACCTTCATCGGTTATCTACAGAATCCTTGCCTGGCTTTCAATTTCAAAACACTCAATCACATCGCCAAGCTTGATATCATTGTAATTTTCAAAGGCCATACCACATTCATAAGACTCTTTAACCTCACGAACTTCTTCCTTGAAGCGTTTGAGTGTTTTCAGAGTTCCTTCATGGATGACAACATTATCGCGCAGGAGGCGTACAGAGGAGCCACGGCGCACTATGCCATCACGAATATAGCAGCCGGCAATCTTGCCAACCTTGGTAACCGAGAAGACCTCTCGAATCTCAGCACTGCCCAGATATTTTTCATGCAAGGTCGGTGCCAGAAGGCCACCCATAATGACTTTAATATCATCAATGACGTTATAGATAATTGAATAATAGCGGATGTTAACATTATCGCGGCGAGACAAATCGAGTGCCTGCGGGTTAGCGCGGACATTGAACCCGATGATAACCCCACCAGAAGCTTTAGCTAGGGTAACGTCGCCCTCGTTAATGGCTCCCACACCACCATGGAGAACACGCACAGATACCTCTGTGGTGTTTAATTTTATCAAGCTGTTGATGATCGCTTCAAGAGACCCTTGGACATCAGCTTTAATAACAACCGCAACTTCGTGTGTGTCACCTGCGGCAATGCGGCTCATCATTTGTTCGATGGAACTTTGAGATTTAGCTGTGACCTTGGATTCGCGTTCTTGGTGGAGGCGATAGTTGGTAATTTCCCTGGCTCGTGCTTCATCGACTACGACGAAAAGCTCGTTACCAGCTGATGGCACACCATTAAAGCCAAGGACCTCCACGGGCATAGATGGCGTGGCTTCTTCAATTTTCTGACCATGATCGTTAACTAGAGCACGAACGCGTCCCCATTCTTTACCCGCAACAAGGATATCACCTATCTTTAAGGTGCCTCGTTGAATCAAAATTGTCGTAGCAATACCACGGCCTTTATCAACTTTTGCTTCAATAACAGTCGCTTCAGCAGCGCGATGTGGGTTGGCGCGCAAATTCAATACCTCTGCTTGTAAGAGAATGGCTTCTTCTAGCTTTTCCAGATTCAATCCATTTTTAGCGGATACCTCAATAGAGAGAACATCTCCACCAAATTCTTCAAGCACAACCCCATGATTCAATAGTTCAGACCGGACTCGTTCAGGGTTGGCGTCAGGTTTGTCAATTTTGTTAATAGCAACAACCATCGGTACATTAGCGGCTTTCGCATGGTTGATGGCTTCAATGGTTTGTTCCATGATTCCGTCATCTGCGGCAACAACGAGGATAACAATATCGGTGATATTCGCACCACGGGCACGCATCTCTGTAAAGGCAGCATGACCAGGTGTATCAATAAAGGTAATCTTTGCGCCACTCTTCATTTGCACTTGATAAGCACCAATATGCTGAGTAATACCACCAGCTTCACCGCTAGCCACGTCAGTTTTACGCAAGGCGTCCAGGAGCGAGGTTTTACCATGGTCAACGTGGCCCATTACAGTAACAACTGGTGCTCTTGGCAACATGTTTTCACTAATGTCCTCGTCGCCCTTCAAGCCGATTTCAACATCAGCGTCGGATACGCGCTTAGTCTTATGTCCAAATTCTGCGCAGATGAGTTCAGCAGTGTCCGCATCGATGGTTTGATTAATATTCACCATCATTCCAAGTTTCATTAAGCCTTTTACCACTTCAGCAGCGCGAACTGCCATGCGATTGGCTAATTCGCTGACCGTGATAAAGTCAGAGATCACAACCTCACGGATGATGCGGATTTGCTCAATTGGCGGTTGTCCTTGCTTCATTTTTTGGCGAGCCCGGCGCAAAGAAGCAATCGAGCGTCTGCGTTCTTCAATTTCGTCGTTGAGAGCACGCGTAATGCTATGGCGGCTAAGCTTGCGAGGCTGTTGATGTTGCGCTTCTTTCTTGACCGGAGGTGTCGGTGGGAGAGGGCGTCTAACCTCGCCAGCACGTGGTGTTAATGCGAGTGCGCGACGTGCAGCCGCGGCTTCCTCTTCGTCAGCTTCATCATCAGCGTTACGTCGAGGTCCTGGTTTATTAGGGCCACGCCCTGTGGAGGTTGCATCAATAACGGGGCGAGGGAAGTCATTAACGGACAGCCCACCATCATCAACATTATTGACGGGTTCGACAGCTGCATCTTCTGCCTCCAATACGGTTTGTTCGTCTGCTGTTTCTTCCTCGGAGTCATCAACATCATCCAGGCGTGCTTTTTCTTCTTGCTCGGTAGCTTGTATTTTGCTCGCCTTTTTGATGGCTTCTGCTTTTTTAAGAGCTTCCCGGCGTGTCTCGAGTTCCTTATCTGTAAGACGTCGTTGGGGTGCAGGTGTTGGTGCAGAGGGTTTCTCGACTGGTTGTTCAGGCACTACTACTTCGAGCGTTTCTTCAACTACAGGAACACGGCGACGTTTTACCTCAACGGTAACAGTTTTAGAGCGTCCATGAGCAAAGCTTTGGCGGACTTGTTCTCCAACCTTTTTGAGGTCAAGATTCTTACCTAAAGTTAATGTTTTTTTAGGCGCTTGCTCATTGTTTTCAGTCATCTTACATCCTTTTTAACTATTCAGCCTATGGACAACTGCTGCGCTTTATCTGCGCGTGCCGCGTGCTC
>JBAWWF010000169.1:0-3122 GCA_037146895.1 Alphaproteobacteria bacterium
CATTATATTTTTTCCTTCCTTGTTATTATGCGATCAACTATAGCACAAAACCACGTGGAGGTCGCGTTTTTAATCTACATATAGCACTAGTTCATACTACAATACATATGATGTTCAAGATGGATTAGGAATAGCGATTGTTGCGCCCATTACCACGGTCCCTGATGTTGACGACCATTTTCCTTGCATGCATAAGCATTGGATTTTGGGTGTTCTGCCTCATGTTTTTTAGAGATTTACCCGACTGCACGAGGCTCAATCATTATTATCCGCAACAAACTGTCCAGTTATTTGGCGCAGACAATCAAGTGTTTGCAAGCTTTGCTAAGCAGCGACGTTACGTTGTGCCATTAGAACAAATTCCCCCATTGTTGCAACAAGCGTTTCTGGTTGCGGAGGATAAAGATTTTTTCTACCACTGTGGGCTAGACATTAAAGGGATTTTGCGTGCGTTCGCGGTAAACACACTGCAACGTAAGTGGCAAGGACGCCCCATGGGGGGATCAACACTAACCCAGCAACTCGTCAAGAATTTCTTTGTCGGCAATGAGCAAAAATTGCAACGTAAAATACGCGAGGCTTTCTTAGCACTGCGCCTTGACCATGCTTTAGGCAAAAACCGCATCTTAGAGATTTATTTGAATGAAATTTATTTAGGACGGCGGGCTTATGGGGTTGTCGCTGCTGCCAATGCTTATTTCAATAAATCGCTCGATGAATTGACATTGGCGGAAATGGCTTTTATCGCCGCTCTAGCTAAGGCCCCTAGCAATGATAACTCGCAATCGCAGCAACATGAGCGACAAAACTCGCGTTGTAACTGGGTCTTACAACGTATGGCACAGGAAGGGGTAATTGGCCAGGAAGAAGCAAACGAAGCACAACGAGAAGCACTGCATTTTCATCATGATAAAGCAAAAGAGAAAAGTGAGTACTTTGCCGAGGAAGTGCGACAGCAGTTGGTAGCGCGTTGGGGATCTGAGAAGTTCTATCGCTTGGGGCTAAAAGTCCAAACTACCCTTCAACCAAAAATGCAGGAAATTGTCGATGAAACATTGCGAGCGGCACTTATACAGTTGGACCGCAACTTTGGCTGGCGTGGCCCCCTGGGCCATATCCCGCTAGACCAGCAGCAATCACCAAAAGAGATAGCGCGCATCCTCGCCACTTATCAAAAGCAGTCCGGCCCCATATTCACTGTTGCAGTGATTCGTGAAGTGTCAGAGCGGGGTATTTCCATCCAAACACATTCTTTGCATGATGGAGTGATTCACCGTAAGTCAATGGCATGGGCACTTGACAAGCATCCTCCGCAAAAGCTTTTCAAGGCATGGGATATTATTTTGGTAAGCCGTGCTGGCCCTAAGACGTATAATTTAGAACAGTTACCATATATCACCGGTGCTGTGGTTGCTTTAGAGCCGACAACAGGCAAAATCTTAGCCTTATCGGGTGGATTTAGCTTTCAAAAGACACCTTTCAATTGTGCAACGAAAGCCTTGCGACAGATGGGGTCCACCTTCAAGCCTTTTGTTTATCTTGCGGCTTTGGAACAAGGATTTACACCAGACTCATTGATTGACGATAGCCCATTGGCGATACCTCTTGCTGAAGGAACTATCTATCGACCGCGCAATATAACGCATAAGTTTTATGGCCCAACCTCTCTCGCAACAGGCCTTATTCACTCCCGCAATGTCGTAACCGTTAAGCTTGCTCAGGCCGTTGGTATGGTACATATCTCTTCTTTAGCACAACGCTTAGGGCTGACCAAAACCCCGCACTATAACCTGGCCTCGGCCTTAGGTGCCAGGGAAGCAACTTTGCTGCGTTTAACGTTAGCCTACGCAATGATTGCTAATGGTGGGTATTATGTTGATCCAGTATTTATTGAATCTATTTATGATTCAAACGACAGTTTACTATGGCAACAAGAGCCGTTCCATAAGCAGATGGTGATTGCGCCGGATAATGTCAGAACTTTGACGATGCTGCTGCGTTCGGTCGTTGAGGAAGGAACGGCGCGGCGTCTCAATCATTTGCCTTATTGGATTGCTGGCAAAACAGGCACTACTAGTAACAACACCAATTGTTCGTTCGTTGGCTTTACAAACAATATCGTTATTGGTGTGCTGGTTGGTTTCCCCATACCGCGGAGTTTAGGCGAAAAAGCAACCGGAGCAAGCATTGCTCTGCCTATTTTTGAAAAGATTATCCAAGGGTTGAATAATTTAGATTAAAAAATTATTCAGGTCATACTCAAACACCGTTAGGTTCAGACAATCCAGGCCTTGAGCGATTGACCAATCTTCAGCGGGAATAGATAAAAATTTCTCTTGGTTGTTGGCAAATCACCGCTTATGATAGACGTTAAGGAGATAAAAGATGTTATTTGAGTACCAATGGAACGATTCGCTGAATCTCGATAGATTTAGTGTTGGTAATATCTTTGCAAACCTGCTGCTAGCCAGCCTATTTATTTACAGAAAAAGTTTTAATTTTGTGCGCATGACCTTGCCTGAGCAATTTGATCCTAAGCGATCCAATCATTTGCACGCGAGGAAGCCCCTATTTATGGAGATTTTCATTTTATGTCGAAGACAATGCTTATTGATGCTACGCATCCTGAGGAAGTGCGAGTAGCTGTAGTTGATGGCCATAGACTCGAAGAATATGATTCCGAAAGCACCTCAAAGAAGAACATCAAAGGGAATATATATCTAGCAAAGATTATTCGCATTGAGCCCTCTTTGCAGGCGGCTTTTGTAGAGTATGGTTCTAATCGACACGGGTTTTTACCGTTTGGGGAAATTCACCCTGATTATTATCAGATTCCAATCAATGATCGCGAAAAGTTGCTGGTTCCGGTTGCTGTCGAAGATGCTACCGATGCGGAAGCTGGAGAACTCTTTGAGGGCGATGATCCGATTGAACGCGCGCCCAGAAACCCTCAGTACCGTTATAAAATTCAAGAGGTAATTAAACGGCGACAAATTCTGTTGGTTCAAGTTGTGAAAGAAGAGCGCGCCAACAAGGGGGCAGCCTTAACAACTTACATCACGTTTGCGGGACGCTATTGTGTTTTGATGCCCAATTCTGGACATCGCACTGGCGGTATATCG
>JBAWWF010000170.1:0-3115 GCA_037146895.1 Alphaproteobacteria bacterium
AAAAAATTAGTAAATTTTGATAAAAATTTTGAATAAGACATTTTTAGATATTGACAAGGGTATTTTAATTAATCATATGTAGTAAAAAAGGCTGTAAAAAAGGAAAAACAACGGAAAGGAATAGTGCGTATGAGTTTTTTTTCATCTCTAAACCGTGGACAAAAGGAAGCTGTCGGGCTCCTACAAGTAGGTACCTTCCTTGAGTATTTTGATTTGATGCTCTACATACATATGGCTGTTCTTCTTAACGAACTTTTCTTCCCACAAACAGACCCTCAAACCGCATCTATTTTGGCTGCTTTTGCTTTTTGTGTAACCTTTGTTTTTAGACCAGTTGGTGCTTTGGTTTTTGGATGGATGGGCGATAATATCGGCAGAAAATCAACGATTATTGTAACGACAGTTATGATGTCGATATCTTGTATTATCATGGCCACTCTTCCCACATATGCCCAAATTGGCATCTCAGCTGCTTGGATTATGCTGCTTTGTCGTATGGTTCAAGGTATAGCAACCATGGGAGAATCCATGGGTGCGGGGATTTATCTCGCTGAAAGCATTGCGCGTCCTGCGTCCTATCCAGCTGTTGCATTAATCTGCACTGCTGCGGCTATTGGGTCTTTGGTCTCTCTTGGGGTAGCAAGTCTCGTTACGTCTTTTCTGTTGAATTGGCGTGTTGCGTTTTGGATTGGTGCTGTTATTGCGATTATTGGTGCAGTCGCTAGAACTCGCCTTCGCGAAACTCCCGATTTCCTCGAAATGAAAAGAAAACAACTGAGTCAGTCAATTGCAGAACTGCATAGATTGGAAAATCTGGAAGATGGCAATGTAACCACTCCACAAAATCCACCTGTTTGGAGGGATCCTATAAAACCTAGAACCTTACTATCCTTCTTTTTTATTTTTTGTGGATACCCCTTAACTTTTTGCTTAGGTTTTCTTTATTTTAATTCCATACTTAAAGGAAATTTTGGATATTCTGCTAATGATATTATAATATATAACTTCTTTTTATCTATTATTTTGGTGGTTTCTTCTGTTTTTTGGTCACTCTTAAGTTATCACGTACATCCCGTCAAAATACTTAAAAATCGTGGGTACGCTGCTTTGTTGTTGTTGCTATTGCTGCCATTTATCATGATGGTTATTAGTAACCCCGTAGAATTGTTCTTGTTGCAAGCAGCTATTATTACTTTACAATTAAGCAGTATACCAGTAGATGCTGTGCTTTTTTATCATTTGCCAATTGCGCGCCGCTTCACCTATGCAAGTTTCTTATTTGCTGCAGCACAAGCGCTGATGTATATCATAACTGCTTTCGGTCTGGTTTATTTGGGGAGTCACTGGGGGCATTTTGGGCTTTGGGTTATAACAGTACCTATTACTCTTGCTTTTCTGTATGGAGCATGCCACTTCGAGCATTTAGAACGTAAAATAGAGATTTACCCAAACCTAACCCGACCATCATCCTTTGTGCATCAGGCGGATGTTTAGTGATAGGAGATTATGGCTCGAGCAATCTAGTTAGCTTCAATTTGGTGATAAGAGAAAAATATCCTCCTAAAGCTTACACAATAATGCAACTTTTTATTGACGATTGTATCGTAGTGCAGTATTGGTAAATCTGTTTAGGGTTTATACCAGGCAGTGTTGATAGCACGGCCATTTTTAATATTAAGGAGTTCTACAAATGCTAAAAAAAGTTATTACTGCGGCACTAGCTGTAGCTCTAGTCGGTGGTGGAGTATCACCTGTTTTCGCTCTTTCAAAAACAAAAGAAACAACAGAAACAACAGATAAAAAGTCTGAGAACACGGTTGTAGCTACTATGTCTGCGACATCTGCAGCATCATCTACATCTTCAGCATCATCTGCGGCATCATCTGCGGAGTCTACACCAGCTGCGGAAGCTATGCCTACTGCATCTTCGGATTCAGCAGCATCATCTTCGGCGTCTGCACCTATGGGTTCAGGCAAATAAGATAGGCTAAATTTTTAGCTATATCTTTGTCTACGAAAGCTGCCTCCTTAAAACAGAGGCAGTTTTTTTTACTCAATTTATCTTTTCATTTGTAAAATTAATACAATTTTAAACGTTTGGCCTTTTTAATAGTAGGTAGAAATACGTGTAGTTAAAAGAGGCAAAAATGGCAACAGAGAGTATTCAACATAAGTTAGACCGGGTACGCAAACCTAGGGTGCAAATTACTTATGATGTTGAAATCGGCAATGCGATTGAGATGAAAGAATTACCTTTCATTGTAGGCATTCTGGCTGATTTATCAGGTATGCCCGCAGAACCGCTTCCTAAAATGAAAGAACGCAAATTTGTCGAAATTGATCGCGATAACATCAATGAAGTTATGTCATCAATTACGCCGCGCTTAGCACTGCACGTTGATAACAGGCTAGCCAATGATGGCACGTTCTTAAATGTAGAATTGAATTTCCGAAACATGGAAGATTTTGCGCCAGTAAATGTTGTGAAACAGGTACCTGTGTTAGCACGTCTCTATGAGGCACGGGTTCGTCTAAAAGATTTGCTGACCAAGCTGGATGGCAACGATGTTTTAGATGGGCTATTACAACAAATTATTAGCAATACCGAGCAACAAGCTGCCCTACAAAAGGAATTGGGCATTGAAGCACCGGCGAAAGCTTAGGAGATAGATCATGGCAGATACACCAGAGGCACCAGAGACCCCAGAGAAGACACCCATCATTACCCTTGAAGCTTTGATGGTAGATGGCAAGCTAGCACGCAATGAGGTACAGCGTCCTTTTGCTCATGATTTAGTTACTGAGTTTGTGAATCAAGTGCTTGAGCAAGGCGAAGTTGTTTCCAAGGATACAGTTGCTTTCATCAACCAAAGGATTCAGCAGCTAGATGAGTTGATAGCCAATCAGTTGAATGTGATTATGCACACGCCTGAATTTCAAAAACTAGAAGGCTCATGGCGAGGCTTAAGCTATTTAGTTATGAATACGGAGACAAGTATACACCTGAAGTTGCGTTTACTCAATGCCAGCAAGAAAGACATCCTTGATGATTTGGAAAAAGCCGTTGAGTTTGACCAAAGCCAGCTCTTTAAAAAGGTGTATGAAGAAGAGTACG
>JBAWWF010000171.1:0-3106 GCA_037146895.1 Alphaproteobacteria bacterium
TCCAATGGGCGCGGCAGCAGGGCATCCCCGTGGGCCCAGGGCGTGGTTCGGGTGCCGGTTCGGTCGTCGCGTGGGCGCTAACCATCACCGACCTCGACCCGATTCGCTTTCAGCTCATCTTTGAGCGCTTTTTGAACCCCGAGCGCGTCTCCATGCCGTACTTTGACATCGATTTCTGCCAAGAGCGTCGCGACGAGGTCATCCGTTATGTTTGTGAGAAGCATGGGAGCTCGTGCGTGGCCCACATCATCACCTTCGGTAAGCTCCAGGCGCGGGCGGTTTTGCGCGATGTTGGGCGGGTTCTCGAGATGTCGTACGGCCACGTGGACAAAATCTGCAAGATGATTCCCAACAATCCGGCCAATCCGGTAACTCTGGAGCAGGCACTGGAGATGGAACCGTTGCTGCGCCAGGCGCGCGACGACGATCCGCGGGTTGAGCAATTGATTGAGGTGGGGATGAAGCTGGAGGGGCTGTATCGCCATGCCTCAACCCATGCGGCCGGTATCGTCATTGGTGGCGCACCCTTGGTCGAGATGGTGCCGCTATACAAGGATGAGCGCTCGGCCCTGCCGGTCACCCAATTCAGCATGAAATATGTTGAAATGGCTGGGCTGCTGAAGTTTGACTTCTTGGGGCTGAAAACCCTAACCGTTATCGATAAATGTTGTGCGCTTATTCGGGCGCGAGGCATCGACATAGAGATATTGGATATTCCGCTTGATGATCCAGCAACGTATGCGCTGCTGGTGCGGGTGGAGGCGGTCGGTGTGTTCCAGTTGGAAAGTGCGGGCATGCGTGATGTGCTGCGGCGTCTGCGCCCGGATCAGTTTGAAGACCTGATCGCGCTGGTTGCTCTTTACCGCCCGGGCCCTATGGATGATATTCCGCGGTACCTGGCCTGCAAGCACGGCGAGGAGGCGATAACCTATCTGCATCCGGCGTTGCAAGATATCTTGGAATCAACCTACGGGGTCATGGTTTATCAAGAGCAGGTGATGCGGATTGCCCAAGTGCTGGGTGGTTATAGTCTGGGCGCCGCTGATTTGCTGCGCCGTGCCATGGGCAAGAAGATTAAATCGGAGATGGCCGATCAGCGTGCCCGTTTTGTTGACGGCGCAACCGCTAATGGCGTGGATCGGGCTGTGGCCAAAGAAATCTTTAATGCAATGGCTAAGTTCGCGGGTTATGGGTTTAACAAATCGCACGCGGCGCCGTATGCGTTGTTGAGCTATCAAACGGCGTATCTCAAGGCCAATTATCCGCTGGAATTTTTTGCAGCGTCTATGACCTATGAGCAAAGCAATACGGATAAGCTCATGGTTTTTCGTCAGGATTTGCAACGCTTAAAGATTCCGCTGTATCCGCCGGATATCAATGCTTCTCAAGCCAATTTTACAGTTGAGGGGGAGGGGATTCGCTATGCGCTGGGGGCGATCAAAAATGTTGGCGAGCAAGCGATGCAAGAGCTGGTCCGCGAACGCCGACGTGGCGGGCCTTTTAAAGATATCCGCGATTTTATCTTGCGAATGGATGCGCAAGTAATTAACAAGCGTCAGTTGGAGGGATTGGTTGCTGCGGGGGCTTTTGATAGTGTGCATAAAAACCGCCAGCAATTGTTTGTAGGAGCGGACGTGATCCTCAAGCATGCCAATATGATTCACGATGAGAAGAAGCGTAAACAAGGCAGCCTTTTTGGTGGTTTTGCAGCTCCCCAAGAAAAAATACTATTACCTACAGTTGAGGAATGGAGTCACCTTGAGGGGCTAAACTATGAATTTCAGGCTTTGGGCTTTTTCCTGTCGTCGCATCCTTTGGATGCATACTCTGCGGCCCTTAAGCGTTTGCAATGTGTTGACTCATCTTATTTTATTGATGGTGCAGATGGGAGCTATCGACTCGCTGGGGTTATCCTAACGAAGCAAGAGCGGACTAGCAAAATAGGGCAAAGATTCGCTTTTGTGCAGTGTTCTGATGGTGCTGGGTTCTTCGAGGTGGCTATTTTTTCCGAAGTTTTTGTGACAGTTCGCAGCCTGTTGCAGCCTGGAAAGGTTCTATTGTTTCAGGTCAGCGCGCGCCGTGATGGTGATGTCTTGCGCTTGACGGCACAAGATGTGCAATTGCTAGAAGACGTTCTGGCCAATACCTCACAAAAGTTGCAGATCACAGCTAGTGCCAACATCGATTTAGGATCCTTACAGTCTCTTTTAGCGCAAATGCCTTCTGGAAAAACTGAGGTGCAGATTCATCTGCAATTGTCGACCCAACAAGCACCAGCTATTATCACGCTGCCCGCGACTTACGCAATAACCGCCGAAGTTAGAGAACGCCTGGGACAAATTGCCGGAGTTGAGGAGATTTCTAACAAATGACCTCCTTACGCTCGAATAGTGTTTCAGGGCAGCAAAAATATTATACAACGAACGCTATATATAAATCAATCATAATTTTCTATTGACCACAGGCCATATAGCGTTAAGATATGGGAAGTGTGCCCTTGTGGCGGAATTGGTAGACGCGGCAGACTCAAAATCTGTTATCTTTGCGGATGTGGGAGTTCGAGTCTCCCCGAGGGCACCATCCGTCTTCGCTTACGCTCCGACGCAGTATCTGAGGTTATGTATGTTATTCTTCCTCAAAAAGGGGTTAACAAAATACAGCTTGGGTGATTATGAGTGATGTTAAAATCGCCATTTGCTGTGAGGCATTTATTGCCACCTGCATTGGTGCCATCTGTAAAGCGGAGGAGTCCCTCGTGCGCCTTGCCATCGTCGGCTTTTGCTTTCAGCATGTGTGCTTGTCGTGGGGTCAGCAGCCCAGTATGTCTAGGATTACTTAAGATGATGAAGTGTCCCTTAAACTCAGGGAATGGATCATGTGCAACGGTAAATATACCACCAAGCTTTGAGCTAGGTGCTTGGGAGCTGGCGATATGACCTGCTTTAGCAAGATGTTGCCAGAAATAGGTGGTCTCGGGATCTGCAATTACACCATCGCCGTTACCATTATCGATGTCATCGCCAAAATGGCTATCCGCATGCGCGTCATCTCCAGGCAGAGCACCGTAAGTTTCTTGATAAAGAGTGACTGCCAAGCGATAACGGTT
>JBAWWF010000172.1:0-3102 GCA_037146895.1 Alphaproteobacteria bacterium
GCCACGGGCACTGTCCCACCGCTGAGAAACGTCAAGACCTGCGCCATATTGATTTCGTGACTATCGATGGTGAGGACGCGCGCGATTTTGATGATGCAGTGTGGGCGACTCCCGATACTGATCCTAAAAACCCGCAAGGGTGGTGCCTCTGGGTGGCGGTTGCCGACGTTGCTCATTACGTCAAACCTGGTAGCGAATTAGACCACGAGGCTTACCGCCGTGGTAATTCAGTTTATTTCCCAGATCGTGTGGTGCCGATGCTGCCAGAGGCCCTCTCTAACGAGCTTTGTTCTCTCAAACCCAATGTTGATCGTGCCTGCATGGCTGTGGAGATGACCATAACCAATCAGGGGAAATTACGTCACTCTCGTTTTTATCGTGCCCTTATGCGTTCGCGAGCCAGGCTAACCTATACCCAGGTTCAAAACGCCATTGATGGAAAGCCTGATCAGCTAACCGCCCCGCTCCTGCCCTCTATTATTCAACCACTTTATGCGGCCTTTAATTGCCTTACACGAGAACGCGAACACCGCGGCACGTTAGAGCTCAATGTTTCTGAGTTACAAATTATCTTCGATGATCAAGGCCGTGTAGCCACGATTGCTCCACGACCGCGTTTGGATAGCCACCGCTTGATCGAGGAGTTTATGATTGCGGCTAACGTATGCGCTGCGCACACGCTGAGTACTAAGGACTATCCGTGTCTTTACCGTATTCACGATACGCCAGATCATATACGTGTAGCTAACTTAACGAATTTGCTAAAAAAAATGTCGCACACTTTCGCTAAAACTATAGCACCAACACCGCATCATTTTAATGCGCTCCTCAAGCAAACAAGCAACACGCCGCACCAACGTCTGATTCAGGATTTGGTTTTGCGCACCCAAGCGCAAGCACGATACAATCCGGTTAATATCGGTCATTATGGGCTGGGGCTCAAGCATTACTGCCATTTCACCTCCCCCATCCGCCGCTATGCAGATTTAATTGTGCACCGTGCTTTAATCGAAGCTCTTGCGCTGGGCGATGACGTTGACCGTCCGGTCCTTAAACAGCGCACTCACTTGACGCGCATTGGCGAGCATATCAGCGAAACGGAGCGAACGGCAGCAACCGCTGAGCGCGAGGTTTTCAAGAGATTCGCAGCCACCTCGCTGCAATCATCTATAAATAAGACGCTTCCCGCGGTTATAGTTGGGGTAACAGGCTCTGGTGTTTTCGTTGAGATTAATGCATCGGGGGCTGAAGGATTTATCCCCAAGGCGGCATTTCCAGGGTACTTGCTCTTTGACCCCTTGCGCCACTGCTTTTACAACCGTAAAGGCTCACAATCCTTTCAGCTCGGGCAAACCATCCGTGTGACGATCATCGATATCAACCCACTTATTCCAGAGGTGCGACTACGCCTCGTTCTTTAGCTTCGTGATATACCATAGGTTGAATAGTTACACCCCTATTGCTTGTGCTCAGCTGTTAGGGCCGCCAATATCCCATCAGCCAGTTCACGGCCTGGTGTTGTGTGGGGAAAGAAGCGCAAGAGACGTCCCTGGCGATCCATCAGGTAGATGAGCGTGCTGTGATCCATCAGATAGTCCGTTGCTTTGTCATCTTTTACTTTAGTGCCATAAGCACGATAAGACTTCATCATCGGCGTAATTTGCTCAAGTGTACCGGTGAGCATGATAATATTAGGATGAAAGTGGCTACTGTAATCCCGCAGGGCATTTTGCGTATCCCGCTCTGGATCAACAGTGATAAACAGCGGAACCACCTGGTCACGATCATTGCCAAGCAGCGGCAAAGCCTGAGAGATATTGGTGAGTGCCATAGGGCAAATATCTGGACAAAAAGTGTAGCCAAAATAAACCATAAGATATTTGCCGCGAAACTCACTGTCAGTGCGGATTGCCCCTTGAGAATCAACAAGACGGAAAGGACCACCTACGAACACAGCAGAGGTAGAAGATTCTTGTTCTGCCTTCTCCCAAACAACAGCGATATCTTTTGTTGCCCTATAAACAAGAAAGCCAGCTATTGTTAGCAAAATCAACGGCAGCCCTACTAGACGAAAAGCACGAATCATGAGCTCCTCCTTAATAATTAATTACTCTTTAACAAATGGGGCGAGTGACGGGACTTGAACCCGCGACATCCAGTACCACAAACTGGCGCTCTAACCAACTGAACTACACCCGCCATCTTACTATTCACTAACCTTTCCTCCCTTATAAGGTCAAGAGAAAAAGGTGACATATCCATCAATATTTGGCATAATCTTGTAGAACAAGGCGTGAGGGGTGCGATGCCGATAAAAAGTGTTGTTCTTTGTATCCTTGATGGATGGGGAGAAAGCCAAGATACAGCTGACAATGGCATTGCGATTGCACAAACTCCTGTATGGCATGAGCTTCGTGAGCGTTATCCCATAAGCCAACTTGAAGCATCAGGACCATCGGTCGGCCTACCTGAAGGACAAATGGGAAATTCCGAAGTCGGCCACATGACCTTGGGGCTCGGGCGAGTCATCCTCCAGGACCTTCCCCGCATTAATCAAGCCATTGATCAGGGTCAACTCTCCAACGACACGACGCTGCAACATTTTATTCATGAAACCAAACAAGGCAGCGGTCGTTGTCATATCCTAGGCCTACTATCACCAGGAGGTGTCCACGCCCATCAACGCCATATACTAGATTTCGCTGAACTCCTAGCAGAAGCTGGGCTTCAGGTTTATGTGCATGCTTTCCTTGACGGGCGCGACACACCTCCACAAAGTGCCTCCGCCTATACGAAGGAATTCCTCGAACATATTGCCGCCAATCCCAACATTCAACTAGCCACACTCGGTGGACGTTACTATGGAATGGATCGCGATAACCGCTGGGAGCGCACCGAGAAAGCTTATCGCACCATTGCTGAAGGACAGGGGCCGATTGCCGCTGACTTGCTAGAGCTGATCGAGAAATCATATCAAGGCGGCATTACCGATGCATTTATTCTTCCCCACAAACGAGCTGTTTATCAAGGAATGCGCGATGGAGATGGATTGTTCATGGCTAATTTCCCTGCTGATCGTGCGCGGCAAATACTTGCAGCATT
>JBAWWF010000173.1:0-3059 GCA_037146895.1 Alphaproteobacteria bacterium
AGACGGCAAAACCATTGTCGCCGAAATGGGATCCTATGGCATTGGAGTTTCGCGCCTGGTAGCAGCTATTATCGAAGCCAATCATGACGATAAGGGGATTATCTGGCCTGAATCTGTGGCACCATTTCGTGTGGGGCTTATTAATGCGAAAGCAGCGGATCCCTCAGTGCAAAAGCTTGCTGATGAATATTATGAAAAGCTTTGTGCCGCCGGAGTTGAGGTTCTCTATGATGATCGTGACGAGCGTGCGGGCACTAAATTTGCGGACATGGATTTAATTGGCTTGCCGACGCAGCTTATTGTCGGCGCACGTACGGTAGAGCATGGAACCGTGGAGTGGAAAGATCGTCGCAGCGGCGAGCGTCAAGATCTTACGATTGAAGCAGTTTTGCAGCGGCTAACATTATAACTACTCAGCTAACCCTTCGAGACTGTACTTCGTGCCACCTCAGGGCGAACGGGGCAGGGCTTTTCCGTTCGCCCTGAGGCACGAAGTACAGTCTCGAAGGGGCGGCGACGAATGAGAATCTCCGCAAAGCCAAATACTTTATCTAAGACAATAAGCGGATAGTCGGTGCTTCTATGGGCGTGCAAGAGGTAGCGTTCTTTTTCTTTCAGCAGCTGGCGCAAAAGGTAATTCTGCGGTTCTACCTCAATCAAGCATACTTGGTTATAAAACTGCTCTTCGTGATCAGCTTCTAGGTACCGCGCACCAACATAATCACCCATTCGGTAATCTGGGTGCATAGCATCATCGTCTACGCGCATAACAACGGTATTGATGCCAGCTTGCTGGTGCAACTCTTGGAAAAAAGCCATTTCCTTGGTGATCAGGGTTAATGATTCTACTTGGGGCTTGGGCAATCCCGATACCGTCAGTGGGCCGATACCAACGCCTTCCAATAGCCAGCTTTCTGTGCAAAATACACCTTCCTCGGCCAAAGCTTCACAAAATCTGGCGACATTCTTGAGACGTGACGCATGGCGTGCAAGCTCCCACGATTGCATCGTGTGATAGCTAATCCCATGCTTTTTACAAAACATAGTGCGTGATAAAGGAACAGCCGCGCGCGCCAGGCGAAAACGCTCACCAATTTGGTGTTTCTCTTGAATATCTAACTTCTTCATACATCTACTGAACGGCACTGACGAGAGTTATCCACGGCCAGCCCCTTTTGCTTGTTTTGCTGGATAATCCTCATCCCACCAGACCCAATGGTCATCTTTAGCACTTTTTCTTAAGTAAAGATCCGATATTTCCCATCCGTACGTATCACATTCTAGGGCAAGAGAGTCGTTTGGCTCATTGGCTAACAGTACATCATACGCATGCTCAGCTGTATGAATTAGCTCTTCCCACAATGAAGAATTGATGTAAGCAGAATCGGGTTGTTTTACGCCAATCTTGCTGCAAACGCATTTGACTGCTTCGATGACTTGGTTTATTGCTTGTGCCTCTCCGTGATTATAGATGGTGTAGCCAATATGGTCATCTGGAGTGCTGTCATACATATCTAAGTCATCAAACACGCCAATGACCATCAGAATTGAATCCGAGAAGGTGTAAGGATAAGAATTCTTTGGCGATTCCATTACCCGACGTTCTTTATTAGCCAGATCTTCTAAAGCTCCTATCAAATTATGGCGTAAATGGGGTACTAACAAAGCATCCTGTGGCTGCGTGTTCATAGCACTTCTCCTTACCAAATTTTAAGGAAGTGTACGATAATTATGAGATAAATGCAATATGCTTTTTGTGACTGTGCTGGTTCATCAGCGATTCCCGCTGATGAATAAAGACTAGGAAAACTGAAGGTTACAAAAATCGTAACTCCCCAGGTTGCCCACACTCCACCGCTGTCATCCTCGGGTCAAGCCCCAATGCTGTTCATTTAGATAAAATTATTATAACTATCCAGTCGTGAGTATCAAAGATTCCTGGATTGCTTCGCAAGAGCTCGCAATGACGGAAGTGGCGTCACTACTAGTTCTCCGCCGTCATTGCGAGGAGTTTACACGCACGCAATCCAGGCTCTTTACCTTAGTAACACCAGGCTCAGAGTTGCCAATCTTCAGCGGGAATTGCTGGATTAATAACCTCGGGATAATGAAAGGACTAGGAATGAACTCTGCTAAATTTTTTCTTGACGGACAACGCAGTATCTGAGGTTAAATAAGAAGCGGGGAATCAACGACCAAGACCATGGTGCACTTCACGAAAGCCATAACGTGAGTAATCGAGGCCGCAGCAACTCCCCGCTCCCGCGAGGATGTTGCTAATCGTCCTCTTCGTCCTCGTCTTTGTCCTCAACCATTATTTCACCCAACTTGCCCTGCATATCCGCAATAATAACCGACATGCAGAATTTTAAGGTTTTAAAGCAAAACCTTAAGCCTCTGAACATCACCATTGGTACGGATAAGACCTTTGAAAGGTCGGGGGATTTGGATATAGTTTTCTTAGCCATTGTTAATAACTTTCGTATTAATAATCGGTTAGTGGCATTTGGGTGTTTTGACCACCCGAGTGCCACGTGAGTTCAAAGAACGATCAAGAACGATACGCCCTCCTCACGAATCCGATAATGACTCTAGGTAAACTAAAAAGCAAGAACAAATTACATAAAAACCTGCAATTTTTTCACCAAGAAACTGTAGCTTGAAACGGTTGCAATTAGCTGCAATTAAGAGTGTGACGGGTGCCGATCCTGGATACTTTTATTGCATCCGTCACCTATTATTTTTCCTAGATAAATCTTGAATTTTCTCAACAGAAAATCCTGTACAATCACGTATACATTCAACATTCATCCCCAGCTCAAGCATTTTACGTGCTACTTCTTCTTTGCCTTCATCATACTTAGACGCCATCAAAGAGAGATGGTCTCTTTCATGCTTTTCCTCTTGCTCGTAGGTGTTAAGCTCCACTTCGCTCCAGTTAAAGCGATTGAGCTCACTGTAGGCCCTCTCAATAATCGCATCACTGCCGATAATCTTAGCTAAATCAGCCTCTGATGTTTCTTTTCCATGCTTGAAGAAATACATCCATTTATCAATCA
>JBAWWF010000174.1:0-3023 GCA_037146895.1 Alphaproteobacteria bacterium
CTCTTTCCCCACTGGCTGGTTGCCAATTAGTGCACGACTGGTGGTATCCTGAAGCAGAAGAAGAGGTAAGTCCTTGGCTTGCGCACGCTATAGCTTACTCCGTTAATTTCATAGGTGATTTTCCAGAAGACCTTACGAATCAGCTACGTGATGTCTCGCATCTTGTCACACTACAGGAAAAGCAGCCACTCATTAGCTTGATTGCTCTGCGACGGCGCGCCAATGTGGATGTTAAGAACTTAACTATACTCCTCAAAGCACAAGGTTATCTTGATGCAACTGTTACCGCAGATATTGAGGGTGAGGAATCACCTTATACAGTAAATGTTACGCTAATTGCAGGTGAGCGTTATCATATCTCTGATATTTCTTTTCATAATAGACAAAGTCAATCACCAATACAGGTGCAGCCAGCAGATTTGTTGCATTGGGTTCACTTAGGCGAAGTGGTGGAAACACAAACCATTTTAACCCTCCAGCAGTCATTAATGCTTTACTTGCAAGAGCATGGCTATCCAGGAGCGCATGTTGAGGAACCAAAGATATTGGCTAACCGTTGTGAAAAAACTGTTTCGGTCCATGTCGATTATAACCCTGGACACTTAAGTGAATTTGGATCATGCGAAATTATTGGTTTAAAAAGCTTAGATGTCAGCTATATCAACAATCGCTTGGCTTGGCAGGAAGGGCAAACCTATGATCAAAGGCTTGTCGAGGAAACGCGACGTAAACTGATAAATTCCGCTATTTTTGATTCTGTGATAATTCATCCGCAAGATCCCCAGCTTGCTACAACACCTATGGTTGTACAATTAACCGAAGCACCTCCGCGGGTAATTGGTGCTGGTTTACGTTACTTTTCTTCAGAAGGTTTTGGTGCAAAAATCTTTTGGCGTCATTACAATACTTTGGGTGGAGGCGAGCTTGTTGATACTTCTGTGCAATTATCGCAACTCTTTACGCAACTGCGCTTAGGCGTGAGTTTTCCTGATGTGTTAGCACCGGAACAGCAATTACAAACACTATTCGCGCTGACGCGTGAGAGAACAAAGGCTTATAACGCAAGGACCGCCGAAACTGAAATCAAAATCCAACGTCCATTAACTAAAAATATTGCAGGTAGCGTAGGGCTTTTGTTTGAGGTGGGGCAGGTAGAGCGCGGTTCACAGCATACTAGCGAACAGTTGTTTGGTTTGCCATTGGAAGCTGCAATTGATACAGCCGATAATCCTTTGGATCCTCACTCTGGATGGCGTTCCCGCTTAACCTTTGTTCCTTATGGCTGTGGCCATATTGGCAATGAAAGAAAAATGTTCATCACGCGATTTCAGGGAAAAGGATATTTACCATTTAGTGATCGGGTTGATACTCCGGTTCTTGCGGTCTGGGCAAATGTAGGAAGCATTCATATCGGCAATCCGAATAATGTTCCGCCTAACAAGCGTTTCTATGCTGGTGGCGGTGGGTCCGTGCGCTCTTATGGCTATCAACGCTTGGGTCCGATAGATGAAAACGGCATCCCATTGGGCGGGAGGTCAATAACCGAAGGCGGCATCGAAGGGCGTTTCCGCTTCACAGAAACCTGGGGAGGTGCCGTTTTCTTTGAAGGTGGTGCAGTTAGTAACAACCGCTCTCCTTTAGTTAAGGCGAGGTTTTTGTGGGGGCCTGGTGTTGGAGTACGCTACTATACAGCCATTGGCCCCATACGTTTTGATGTTGCCGTTCCTTTAAAACGTCGACAAAGATCGGGTCAAAAAAGCATTGACTCGCCATTCCAGTTTTACATAAGTATTGGTCAAGCTTTTTGATGAAATGCGATAGTAGAGATAATAACAGGGACCTCATGAAAAATTAGGTAACTTTACAAAAAATATTTTGAACACATTAGGTATAATAACACTTTGAGCCTTCTTCGGGAATCGCTGAGGTAACTTTATATTTGATTTTTTTTCTTCATCTGACAGTCTATCTCCGAGTCCATGATGGGCCGTATTAACAATAATTTGCAGACCTTCAATAGGATATCTTTTAATTTAATAGGAGTGTGTATTTGTGACTGTTTTCTTAAGGTTTTTAGTTCTAATTTTAACGTTTTCTTGTCCGTCATCAATTCAGGCGGGAAGCGATGCGCTGCAAAAACCCGCAGACATGAACGCTATTGAACCTAAAAAACTTAATATCGCCTCGATTTATTCAGACTCAAATGCCAGAGGAGCTGCATCAGCATATTCACGCCAGCATTCATGAATTTGCTGAAGTGCTTAAGAACCGTCCATCTGATTTGCATCAATCACTCGACCGCTTTTGCTGTTTCACAGCATGGATGACAATAACGTAGATGTTGAAGTGCCTTGGGGTTTTGGAAAAAAGGTTGAAAACACTCTTGGAAATTCTACCAACCTTCAGATAAAAATTTTTAGAAGAGGCTCTCCAATGGAGGCAGAAGAGCCGATAAACAAAGGCCACTCCATGCCAACTAAAGAGAATTTTGAAGCTTATATGGATACTCTGATCAACTTACTGGGGAATAATGCTGTCCTTTAAGAAACGCATGGATGCATCAGTGTCAGAAGCAGAAGAAAAAGAAAAAGAAGGGGAGATAATATCAACAAAAGAATACACACAAAATTACATCTCCTCCCTTTTATCTTGGGGTCTTTTAAGTGACGATCCAAAGATGATGGAGGCAGCTCTACATAAGGCAAAAGGTGCTCTTAATTCGGGTATTTTTGGTGAGATGGACGCTGTGGCAAAAGAAAGCTATCTGTTCTACGAGCACATTGCACCCATGCTAGTTTACATGGCTGGTACTCCCGTATCAAACCTTGAGGAGGTCCGTGCGATCTACAAGAGCCTTTTCATGAGGGCAATAGAACTGATTACCATAAGCTCTCTCGACTGTCATTCTCGAGCTTGACCCATGGATCTATCTAACCTCAGTTCGGGATAAAAGAGAAAGCCATAAGACGTGCTCCACTGTCATACCGGAAGCTAGAAAATAGCAATGAGCGTAAGCGAATGCG